>CAIWKW010000145.1 GCA_903913365.1 Candidatus Doudnabacteria bacterium
CATCCTTTCGTACGAATTTAAAGATTTTAACGCTTAAGCATAGCAGAAAATGGCAGTTTTAGGCGTTTCTGGGAGCCAAAAAGGTAACGCTCTCGGGTACAAAGGCTTCAACAAGAACGTCTTCGTAACCCCTTGGCAGAAATTCGAGGGGGGTGACCTGTTGGTGTGCCAGCACATGAAGCTTTCCGGCAAGGGCAACTGGGAGCACTTCCAAGCAGACGCATTATTACTTCCGGGCGTTTACCTTGATTGTCCTGAGCACGCCAAGCGCAGACTTCTTGTAGACCACGAGAAAGCTCTGGCTACGCAAAGCGCCCGGGCTGTCAATCGGTGAGCCGACGCATGTCGACACGCGGCCAGGGCGGTATCACGCTGCCCTGGCCATTTCATTTCCGCACACACACTCAATCAGCCGTGGCAGCAGCCGCTCCCAAATATCTCGAACAGTAACCCGTCTCTGGCAGCCAGCCAAAAATCACATTTTATTACAAAACAAAAAGCGCGGATTTAGTCCGCGCTTTTTTTAAGATTTTTATTTTACTGCACAGGACTAAGCAAACCTGAGGCGCGGGAAGAGACAAGACCGGATTGGGAAAGAGATGAATCGGCTGTATTGGCTTTAACGGTATCGGTGAGCGCGTAACCCCAGGAGTTTAAAACTCCCATGCTGGGAATGCCCAAAAGCCCGCTTGTGCCAACCAAATAAATTACTCCGCCTTTATTTACCAAAACCCCGGGCAAATGCTGGACCGAATCGCTGTTAATTAGCGGAGCCGAAGGCAAGAAAGAAACATCGCCTACCAAACTGTTGGTAAAACTAAAACCCAAATTTTTAAATATTGTGGCACTGGTAAAAGCCGCTTTTTTGCCGTTGGTTATCAAATAACAAGTGCCTTTGTCCGCACCCTTATCCGCGCAAACAATTTTGCCGTCGCGGGGCGGAATAAACGAGCCTTGAGGCAGGGCGACGTCCGCGGCGTTGGCTTTAACCACAGTGGTAAAGGAATTAAATCCGTAAGACAAAAACGCGCCGGCCGAAGTATACGGGCGGCGGGTGCCGTCTGCCGTAATCATACTAATAGTACCGTCTGTTGTTAAAATATTGGTTCCAACAGGATTGACAGTTGTGACTGTGGTTGTTGCCGGAGTGTTGGTGACCGGCGCGGTATAAATTGTACCGGAAACCGATACTGTTAGTACTCCGCAGTTGGTTAAAGCCGCGCAAACCGCAACAACGGTTGATCCGCTGGTCTGTCCGGTAACTGTAAGAGTATTTCCGGTTAAACTCACGGCCGCAATATTCGGATTGGAATTGGACGCAATATAATAATTACTGCTAGCTCCCCCGCTAATAGTAATTGTCGTTACTTGGTTTATAGCCAAAGCGGGATTGCTTTGACTAAACGCAGGCAAAGAGGCGCTTTGAGTTCCCGCTTGAACAGAAACAAAAAGTATGGAACACTGGCCGCTGCTTTGGCAAATGGAAATATTATCACTGCCCGCAGTTGCTCCGGCCGTAACAATTGCCGTGCCGCTGTTAATTTGCACAGTGGCCACACTAGAATTGGAATTACTGGAAACATAGTATCCGCCGCCGCCGGAAATAATTACCGCTGTCACGCCGCCGGTGTTTAAGGCAATATTATTTTGACTAAAAGCAATCGGGCTGCCGCTTCCCGAGCCGTTTACAGTGACATTTAAAATAATACAGGCTCCGCCCGCGGAGCAAACATTAACCGAAGAAGACCCCACGCTAAGTCCCGAAAGGGTAATTATATTTCCGCTTAAACTTGATTGGAAAATACCGCCGGCGCCCGATACCGGAGAAATGCTGTAAGGCGAAGTCCCGCCGGAAATGGTAACACTAAATACCTGGCCGATTAAAAGTGACAGATTGGTTTGACTAAGCGAAAGCGCTCCGCCAGTGGAAGCATAATTTACCGTAACCGTTAAGGTACCGCAACTGCCGGAAGTTGAACAAACACCAATTACTGCAGAACCATTACTATTGCCCGTAAGAACCAAGGTATTACTGTTTATGGTAGAGGCAACGGAAGTGGTATTACTGTTTGAGGTAACATAGTAAACGCTCGATGTGCCTCCGGTGATAATTATATTCATTGATTGTCCAACCGACAGCACCGGATTCGTCTGGCTAAAAGCTATGGGCGATGTACTTATAACGCCGGCCGTGGCATTTATAATCCCGCAGGAACTCATATCAGAAGAACAAACAGTAACAGCCGCAGTGCCGGAAGTACTGTTGGTGCTTAAAGTAACAGTTGATCCGCTAATATTGGTTTGAATAACCCCGGAGTTGGAATTGTTTAAAACGGAGTACGTACCGGTTCCTCCTGTTATGGAAATCGGTACATTTTGGCCGGGACTGACCGTAAGCGAATTAATGCTAAAAGTTAAAGGCTGAACCGTTCCGGTGCCTACCAATACATACATACTGGCACAGCTGGGAGTTTGCGAAGTTGTACCGGATGTATTTCCCTGAAGGCAAATGCTCGCTGTTGTTGAGCCGATTAAATTTCCGGTAACGGTTACCTGGTTCCCGTTAATATTAATGTTTGCAATTTGCGGATTTGAATTATTGGATAAATACAGGGTGCCTGAGCCGGTATTGTTTGCCGTAACCGAAGCTGTTCCGTTAACTGTTACCGATACCGCAGTTTGGCTAAGCGAAAGAGTTCCTGTTGTGGAATTTACAGGCCAGACAAGCGACGGCGATTGTATGCCGCTAACCCCTCCAACAAGCACATAAACCGAACTTCCGGAAGCGATATTGTAAGCAGACGTACTAATGTCAACAGAAAAAGAGCCACTTGTGTTCGTGTTACCGATTGAGGTAAAAATTGTGCCTGTGTTGGTTTTGGTGTAAACCAAAATTACGCTGGAACTTGGGTTTCCTGTAACGTCAACGCGGACGTTATCCCCGCTGCCGGTTTGCGTAAGAACCAGCGTAGAGTTAGCCGCGTACGCATTGCCTGCTAAAAGCAAGGCAACCACCGCAAAAAATGACATCGCCAAAGTAGATATTTTTATTGTTAGTCTCATATTTTTTATTTCAAATTTAATTTATTTGTACTCTTATATTATACTATATTTTGCCAATAATTTATACACCGTTCTATATTTCTCCAAAATATGGTAATATTAATAAGCAAAATGAAAGATACCAATA
>CAIWKW010000146.1 GCA_903913365.1 Candidatus Doudnabacteria bacterium
AGCATGATTTAGTTGAAGCTAAAAAAGTAAATGATGTTTTTGGTTTTACACCTGAAGAATTAGAAAAAGGCGGCACTGTTTCAGTCCAAGAGCTGGCTAAAAAGCTTCAGGGTAATAAAGAATTATTGGCGAATTTAATCGCAAAAATACCGATTGTTTATTGGGAATTAAAATCTGTGCTTTCCGGGCGGCGGCCTAAACAGTCAGTCTTTGACAGAGTTACAGATGAACCTTTGGTAAGGTTTGCAATTTTTCCTGAATTTTCAAAAGAAAAAGATAGTGAATATAAAGCCAGAGTAATTTATTATTTAGGGATATCTGGCGATCTTAGGAACCAAGCTAGGCTGGAATTTCATTTTTCACAGCCAAAAACAGTAGCCCATCAGTACAGAGGCTACTATGATGATGTTTATACGGGCACTAAAGACTTTAAACTTACAGGGACTTTTATAGGCAACAAAGCCCAAAAAGAAGTTGGGATGCGTGGTTATGGAGGGGGTGTTCCCGGAGGTTTTTATTCTGAGATATCAAACAATAAGTTTGAAACAGATGAGCGGGTTAGCATTGATCCTGTAAAAGATTTGTCGGAAATTGTTCTTGAACCGGAAAAAGATTTTACCATGGTTTTTGAAACAGTTAAAAATTTAGCAAAAAAATATGGAATTAATGAAACAGAGGTTGAAAATTTATGTACAGCCATTCAAGAATTTGCGAAATACAAATATACAAATTCTAAAAGTGATATTGGGGATTGCTTAGTTATACCACATGATTTTCAAACTTTGTGTAATTTTAAGTTTAGGCTTGATATGGAGACAGCGCGGTATGGAGAAAGTCATCCTGAATGGGGAAGTATGGACGGATACAGTCCCTGCACCTTTTTTCACGAAGTCAATGTATTTGGTAAAAAAATTGTCATTGATTGGACTGTAACTCAGTACCAATCCCATATTAGCAAACCCATTCCAAATGTTTATGAAGTAGGTGACGAGCTTGAGAGTTTTGGCCCTTTATTTAAATCAATTAGCACCGAAACTCCAAACGATCCATACGACGGAACAAGTCTTCCTCCTGGATATGAAATATATTATGGAATATAAACAAAAAATTGCCATTGTTCATGATTCATTCACCCAAATGGGCGGGGCGGAAAGGGTAGTGGATACTTTGCACGAAATCTACCCTAAGGCTCCGGTTTTTTGTTTGGTGTTTGACGTTAGTTTTAAAGAAAAGTATAAAGGATGGGATATTCAAACCAGCCTGCTCCAAATTATTTATAATTATTATTCCCGTTTTCAAAGGCTTCTTCCGCTTATTCCCTGGGCAGTGGATTCCCTGAATTTTAAAGATTACGACTTGGTTATTTCTTCCAGCTCGGGATTTGTAAAAAATATCCGTGTTCCTAAAAACAGTGTCCATATAAATTACTGCCACACACCAACAAGGTTTTTATGGTCGGATAAAAATTACATAAAGCAGGAAGTGCCGTGGATTTTTAGGGGTTTTGTAAACAAATTCGTTTTGCCAAAACTGAAAGAATGGGACTTAAGAGGCGCCAAAAGAGTTAATTATTTTATTGCCAATTCCGAGGAAGTAAAAAAAAGAATTAAGCTTTATTACAATCGCGACTCGGTTGTCATTTACCCGCCAATTGATACCGAATACTGGCACCAAGTGCAGTCGTCTCCTCCTGTTAAGGAGGAGTACCCCGCCATAGCCCCGAATAACATACCTTCGGGGCAGGCGGGGGGAGGTGGTTGGAGTAAATCTGATAAAAAAGATTACTTCCTTTTAGCCGGCCGTCTCCAGCCCCATAAGCAAAACGATTTGATCGTAAGAATATTTAACGAGTTGAACTTGCCCCTGCATGTTGTTGGTACGGGCAGGCAGGAAAAGTATTTAAAATCAATTGCAAAAAGCAACGTCAAGTTTTTAGGAAAAGTGACCGACGAAAAACTACGGGAAGAATACAGCGGAGCTTTAGGTTTTATTTACCCTCAAATTGAAGATGCCGGCCTTATGCCCCTTGAAGCAGCAGCCTGCGGTACGGCC
>CAIWKW010000147.1 GCA_903913365.1 Candidatus Doudnabacteria bacterium
TGCTCTACCGCTGAGCTACTCCCGAACGATACGCTAAATTCTTTGGTTTAAAAAATTCCTACCAAAGCCCGTTTTAAAATACTTTTCTCTTTTAAGAGATTTTATCTTATCTAAACAAGCTTCATAGTAAACCAATTTTAAAGGTCTTCTATTTTTTGTTGACTCTACTAAACCTTTATTATGACTTACTATACGATTTTTTAAATCAGGCGTCCACCCGATGTATAATTGACTATCCTTTAAACTTCTCAATACATCGGTATAGTACATATAAATCACCTGTGGAGCTACCCCGCCTGCCAACGGCTGAGCCGTAGGCGATGGCGGGCAGGTCCCGAACGCGATATTTGGCAATATATATAGGATTATGTATATTGCTTTTGATATTTTAGCAGTTTATTTTATTTTCATCAACCCCTAAAAGTGTTATATAATAAGTATAGATTCTGGGAATATTTAGATTAAGCTAATAATTAACCTTAAAAGCTTATGACAAAAATATCTAAAGAACAAAACATAGTTGCCAATATGCTCGGCCTGGCGGATATAAGAATAGGGCGCGGGCAACCGCAGGATATTACTGTACACGACCCCTCTATGTTTAAGCAGGTGCTGAGCCAAGGCAGCCTGGGACTCGGGGAAAGTTATATGGCGGGGATGTGGGACTGCGAAAAGTTGGACCAATTCTTTTACCATGTACTAAAGGCGGACTTAAACCACAAAATAAAACCTAATTTAACGCTGGCCGCCTATTATTTAAAAAACCGACTTTTAAACCTGCAAAAGAAAAAAGACGCTTTTAAACTCAAGCATTACGATATAGGAAATAATTTGTATAAAGCCATGCTGGACAAGCGCATGGTTTATACCTGCGGATATTGGGATGGCGCAAATAATCTGGATGACGCCCAGGAACAAAAGCTTGAACTGGTTTGCCGAAAAATCGGTCTAAAACCGGGGATGAAAATTTTGGACATTGGCTGCGGCTGGGGAAGTTTTATGAAGTACGCAGCGGAAAAATACGGCGCTACTTGCGTTGGTGTGACAATTTCTCAGGCACAGGTAGAATTGGGGCAAAAGCTTTGCGAGGGCCTACCCGTGGAATTTCGCCTTCAGGATTATCGCGACATTACCGGACAGTACGATGCAGTGGTTTCTTTGGGCATGTTTGAACACGTGGGTGCCAAAAATTATAAAACATATATGGAAATTGCAAACCGCAGCCTTAAGGACGGCGGCTTGTTTTTACTTCACACCATTGGAAGCAACAGCTCTCACCCTTTGGCCGCAACCGACCCCTGGATTAAAAAATATATTTTTTACCACGGAGCTTTGCCGTCCATTAAACAAATAGGAGAAGCAATAGAGGGCGATTTGTTTATAACGGAAGATTTGCATAACTTTGGCGCGGATTACGATAAAACTTTAATGGCTTGGCACCAAAACTTTCTGGCCCATTGGCCCAAGCTGAAAGAACAATACGGCGAAACTTTTTTCCGCATGTGGAATTATTATCTGCTTTCCTGCGCCGGAGCCTTTCGCGCCCGCTCCATACAGCTCTGGCAAATAGTTTTGTCCAAAAAGGGAGTGCCCGGAGGGTATAAATCTATTAGAAACTTAAAATGAAAATTCGCCCCGGCCTCCTTATCGGAGACAAAGGCGAATAATGCTTTGCCAATAGCCGAGCATCTTGGCTTTGGCTTTGCAGTTGGAACCTCTGGGCGTAAGCCAGTAAGTTCCCACTTCTATGGCAAAAGCCAAGGCCAGCCAAACAGCCGGCAAGTTTGCCACGCGCCACCAAACCAAGGTGGTACCTAACACTGCAAAAAAGTGCAGGAACAGCCAGTCGGCCTTTGCCCCTAAAATAACTGTCCAGGTTTTTAAGCCTTGACCTTCTTTTCTGTCCTGCTCCGTGTCCCGGCCATCGCCCAAAACATTGCGAACTGCCATTAACGTTCCGGCCAGCCAACCAAAGGGGCCGAGGCCAACCATCAGCACGGTTTGCAGGCCTCTGCAGAACGGCGAGACAAGTCCCCACCATCCCTTGTTCTTTTGAGCGTAGAAAAACGACAGGCCGCAGAAAAGCAAACCTTTTTCTATGCCAAAAAACGGGATAGCGGTAACCATCAAAAGAAAAGCCGTCCAGTTAGGAACTTCTTCCCTACCTTCATGGCTGTGGCGGGATTCCAAAAACGCCAAAAACCCAATCCACAAGCCAATCGATCCCCAAAACTGAGAGCCGGAAACTTTTGCCGCTATGAGCAGCAATATCAGGTCAACCAAGGAGTAACACCTTAGCTGGCCCAAGTAATTCAAGCACTTCTTGGTCACTTTTTCCTCCTTGGAAACTGACGTTATATTTTAGCATCAAATTTTACCCGTGACAACCCTGGCATAATTAAAATCAGGCCGGTAATAATTTACCGGCCTGATTTTATATTTTAAACTAACAAATTATATCTATTTTTTTAAAGCATTCTTTGCGGCCTTTTCTTCCAACACAGCCAGCTCATCTGTTAGCTTCATCAGTCCCTGGCGGATATCGTCAATTTCCACGGCTTCGGTTTTTACCTCTTTTTCGGTCATTGCCTCAACCCGCCTCTCCCCGCGCAGTCCGGCAATAATTATTTCATTCCCGATAAAGCTGGATACAAAAGCCCCGGCAAAAAACAACACCGCGCCTCCTAAGATTATGGAAAGCGGCCCGTCCCACCACAGTCCCTGGCTAAAATCTATACTGGCGTTAGCTGTCAGGTCGCCTTTAAAAATAAACATTAAATAATCCATAGTCAGCCACACGCCCCGCCAAAACAGTATTACCCCCGCTCCGGCCACAAGCGCGTAAATTGTCGGATGGTGGCTAAGCCAGCTTCTAAATTTTAATTTTTGCTTTTCCA
>CAIWKW010000148.1 GCA_903913365.1 Candidatus Doudnabacteria bacterium
TTATGAGGCCTTCCCTAGTAAAAACGATGCCTTAAGAAGAGAGAGTTATTTTAAAACTACAAAAGGAAAAACTACCTTAAAACAAATGATAAGGGAATATTTAATAAAAGGTTGATGAGAGAGTCTCTCTTGATTCATTCATGGTTTAAGCTTATCCATAATTGTAAATAATATATTAAACTCCGCCTCCATATGAGGCGGAGTTTTAAAATAGGAGTAAATTGACGGTTACCAAAATATGTTATAATTATGAAGGTTGAATTAATTTATAGAACGAGGTATATTAGGCCTTGTAGTTAAAAAAATGAAATCAAAAATTTTTTATTGTTTAATAGCGACGACAGTTTTTGTTTTGGTTCTTATGGTGCCAACGCTAGCGGTAAAGGCTATTACCTATACCGAAATAGCCAACCAAGGGAAAGTATTAGGGGGTACCGTTATATCTTATCCTTATCCAACAGGCAGCCTTGTTAATGACAGTGGCACGATTTATTTTATAGACGGCACAACAAAAGTCCCTTTTACCAGCTGGCAGGCTTTTGTCGGACTGGGTTACTCTCTTGGAAATGTGGTTAAAGGTGATTTGTCAGCTTACGGGGCATCGGTAGACTATTTTATTACCACAGCCAATGCCGACCATCCTTGGGGCAGCTGGCTTTTGTACAATGGCACGGTTTACTATTACACCCAGCAAGGTCTGGTTCCGGTGCCGTCGTGGTCTATATTTTTAAACAATGGCGGTCAGAGTAAATTTATTGTCAAAGCCAATAAATATGATTTGGCAAATTTAAACAATGGTTCCAATTTGTCAGCGTTAACGGCAAGCGATGCACGGGTAGCTTATCAGCAAACGTCTTCCGGTCCCTTGTCTTTTCAGCCGGCTTTCGCTCCGGCCGCGACTTCCACATCAGTAGCAGTCAATACGCCTTCGCCTTTGGCAACCGCCACCACCACAGTGGTAATCCCAAAATCAACAGCCGTAAATAACGGCGGCTCTACGGCTATAAATTACTTACAAAAGAAGGCGTTAATTTTTCAAATTGATCAGGGTTTTGGCAACGGCATTATTCAAAATGAAGATGCTGTAGGTTTGCAGCGAATGATTACCACCTTGCAGGCCTTTCAGGGTAAGTATGAAGTTTATGTAACGCTCTCGTCCAGACAAACCGATAAAACCAAACTGGATTGGGTTTTAAACATACTGGCACAAAATAACATTCAGTTTATTTTGGAAGTTTACGCTTCGGATGCTTTGACAACCGGTGTGGATAGTGTAAATAGTCCTTACGACGTAAATCACGGCAGAGAATTATCGGTAACGCAGCTTCAGCAGTATAAAACTAAGTACGGCAATATGTTTGCCGGAGTCAGGGCTTTGGAAGTTTTTGCGGAAAACTTTACCGTTTTGGCTTGCCAGCAACAATCGGTTAACTGGTGCGGTTCGTTCAAATCAAATTTGCCCAGCGATCGGTTCTATCAAAAATCTTTTTTGGAAGATTACGTAAAGTTTGCCCACAACAACGGAATGTTTTTATTGTTTACCGATTTTTATTGGTCCGCCTATCACCCTTGGAGTTTTGATCAAACGGTAGTCAATCAGCCGCAAAATGAACAGGAATTGCAAAATTTGGTAAAAGTATATCCTAATACCGTAGTTGTAGCTTTTGCCAATAACGAACCGGCACAAGGGTCTATAAATAAAATGAATACTTGGCAAGCCGTTGTGCAGCCTTATGTACAGTATGGCGCCAAGGGATTTGGACTATCAGACCAAAGCTGGATGTGCGCGGACGAAGCTAATTGTCCTGTTAGCACTCTTTCCGGTTGGGCGACCGCGGCCTTTAGCTCAGGAGCACTGGTCGTTCAAACGGAACCTTATTGGTACTGGTGGAATTTTCCTGTTGGAGCAATTGGCCCGCAAAGCTCAAATTATACCACTGATCCCCAATGGGCCAACCGCGGTTATGCAACAAATAATTTAACAACGCTTGCGACTGTGTTGGGTGTTTCGCTGCCTGCTAAAAATATAACAACGTCTGCAGATAACTCTACCTGTGGAAATATTACCATTCCAAGCAATCTTACTGTAGGACAGTCATTTACCGCGACAATCTCTTTAAATAATATCGGCAGCACCACATGGGTACAAAATTCATCTTTTAACCCTAACCCTTACCGTTTGGGCGCAGCGGATTTTAAACAGCCGCCGTATACCTCCAGTATTTGGGGCTCCCCGTATTATGAACTGCCGGTGGCTTCTGTTGCACCGGGCGGACAGGCAAATTTTATCATTAGTTCTAAGGCTCCGGCCACTGCGGGCAATTATACTTTTGGCTGGCAGATGTTTAAATTCGGAGTTGCTTGGTTTGGCCCGACCTGCCAACAAACAGTGCAGGTTTCTCCGCCTAGCGATCCGACATTGATAACTAATGCCAAAGCCGTATGCACTTCTCCCGGAGCCAG
Organism: Candidatus Doudnabacteria bacterium; assembly: GCA_903913365.1. Lineage (GTDB taxonomy): Bacteria > Patescibacteriota > Doudnabacteria > UBA920 > UBA920 > PALSA-1336. The sequence continues at coordinate 2,464 of CAIWKW010000148.1, forward strand.
CGCGACAGTCTCCTTTACGCCGCCAACCGGATACAGTAATTTTTATTTACGAGCAAAAATATTGCCAAATCCTGCTGATGGCTCGGCAGTGATTTGGAATGACAACTTTACAGGTTCGAGCTACACGTTTAACACCATCCCGGGCACAACCTACCAATGGTGGGTACAGACCAAAGATCAGCAGACTGACGCTGCCGGTACCGCAGCCGGCACTACCTTTACCTGCCCGGCGAATTAAAATTGGGTTATTAAAAGCAGATTGTTTTTTAGTTTTAGTATAACTAAAATCAATCTGCTTTTTGCTGAAAGAAATTCTTTTGAAATCATTAAATCGCCCTTAGGGCGATTTTTTGATATTTGAGCTTAATTAAAAGAAGGCGGCTTGCAGGAATAAAATCCATGCAAACCGCCTTTGGCGCTACCAGCTAACGAAATCGCCATACAGCGATTTTCAGTGGTTACTGGATGAATCGCTGATTCATAAATCCCATGCGGTGGTAGGATTTAGAGAGCAAAACTTTCAGACCGCCTTGCTTTCCGAGGATACTCTCTACCTCCTCCGCGGTATAGTGGCGGCGGAGTTGCAGAACAACTTCCAGGACATCTCTCAGGAGGAGTGCCTTCTCGTCTCGGTCTGTTGTGGCCTCCTCGTATTCCACCAGATCGCTGTCATCAGGAAAGTTGGAGAACAGCCCCTCCAGCTCCAAACGCAGCCGCTCCTTTATTTCCTTTACGGATACTTTCACCTCTTCTACCTCCTTCTGGCTAAGACTTCAAACGGAACCTTGTAGACATATTAAAATAGCATGCGTTCGCTGGGCTGTCAATCTCATGTACTAGACGGATACATCGGTGACAAGTGCCTGGTTAAAGTGATATTCAAATGGTGTTAAATAATTAAGCGACTGATGGGGTCTAACGGTGTTGTATTTAATCAACCATTTGGTTAGTCTGCGGTTAAACTCTTGGATATCAGAAGTCCAGTTACCTTGTCTTAAAAACTCTTCCTTTAAGGTACGGTTGAATCTTTCGCAGACAGGATTATCTTTCGGGGTTTTAACTCTAGAAAAATACTGGGGAATGCTTAGGGAAGCCATTAACTCGGCAAA
>CAIWKW010000149.1 GCA_903913365.1 Candidatus Doudnabacteria bacterium
ATCCAAAAATTCATGGTGTCCAAACCAATAAGCTTGGTTTTTTTAAGCTGGGATAAAACATCGAGCTGAAGCTTTGGGTGGATGTTACCCAAGAACACAAATTTTGATTCCCGGTGGTGAGGCAAAAGTTTTGGCTGAAATTTTTCAAATACGTTTAAGTGCGTGAAAAGCGTGGTACGGTTGTTTAAATCAAAAGAATATTCTCCTCCCCAGGCAAAGCTTTTGCCTTTGGCATTTTCCAGGCCGGAAATGTCCACATTGCGTTTTTTGAGAATTTGTTTTTGGGGAGTACCGAAATCTTCGCCCACAACAGCCACCAAACTAGGGGCTGTAAAATAACTGGCGGCAAGTGAGAAATAAGTGCCGCTTCCTCCCAGGGCTTTATCGGCTTTGTCAAATGGGGTTTTAATGCTATCGAATGCCACACTTCCTACAATTAACAAAGAATTTTGATTTGACCCCGTTAGAAGTTTTTTCTTGCTTCTTAATGGGGTTTTTAAAATTTTGGGCACTTCTAACGGGGTTGACGAGTTTTTATTCATGCACTAATATTAGCATATTCTTATGGAATTTCGGAATATTCAATTCAGTAGCGGGAAAATGTTATGCCTCTTTTAGTGGAAGCAGCTTGATTTTGTAAGAAATTTCTTTCGTATAAAATCACGCTCCTTTCACCGGGAAGGGGTTTTTGTTTTAGGGGGAATAAATGACTAAAGAGATTGTTTCAATCTTTTTTGGCAATAACACTTGTTGCAACTATTGCGGTCTGCCGTTAATCAAAAACGGTAAGTATGAAGCCGCACTGTGTGATAACAAAGGATGCGATCCTCATGATCGGCACGACCCACGAAGGTGTCCTGCTTGCGGTTGCGGGTTTCTCTATTTTTTGTCGCAATGCCACGGCACGGTTTCACTTTTGTGTCCGGTTTGCGACGAAACTTTTGCCTCTAAGGCTATTGTCAGTCCATGAGTGGGGATGCACGTATCGCATCCCCTTTAAATTTATTTTTATGCTAAAATATAGTGTATATAAGAAGCAAATGATTATTTTTTTAGCTTATGAACATACATCCTCTTGTTGTCCATTTTCCCATAGGTTTATTGGCTCTTTATTCCGTGATGGAACTTGTAAGGTTTAAAAAAGTTATGGGCCAGCCTTATTGGTTTTATGTTAAAGCCATTCTTGTAATGGCCGGGGGACTTGGCGCTTTGGCGGCTTTAGTAACTGGGGATTCGGCTATCTCCTCAGTGCGCCAGGGCAATTTTGTGGTTTCAGTTAGCAATTTTAGGCAAGTGGTTCATATGCATGAAAATTTTGCCAAAGCCTCGGTTGCCGTGTTTGGAATAATAGCCGCCGGCTATTTAATTTTGTGGCTCAACCGTTCCATTGCCGTTAATATTTTAAAATTACGAGCAAATTGGCTTAAAAAGACCTGGCAAATTTTAACTAAACTTTCCCATTTTTTTGTGGAAACCAAATTTGTAATTTTGCTGGCGCTTGTTGGTTTAGTTTGCATTACCATAACCGGAGGCCTTGGCGGAACCATGGTCTACGGCCCAAACGCCGACCCGTTCTTTGGAGTAATTTATAAACTAATGTTCCCATAGCTGTCATTGCGAGGAGGAGTGCAGTCGACGACGAAGTAGTCTTTCTAAGAACGGTCAGTCTTTATTCTTAATTCATCATTCTTCATTCACCCATGCGGGATTAGTACAATGGTAGTATGAGACCTTCCCAAGGTTTAGACACGGGTCCGATTCCCGTATCCCGCTCCAGCCTTCGCCCTTTGGGCTACGGCTGGCTTACGCCATACAGATTTTACAGTATTATAAAATGATCTTAATTTTTTAGAAGCGAAGGCTGCGCGCCGAAGCGTAAGTCCGCCGAAATCTGATGAAGGCGGATCGCGAAGGCGGGCCGTAATCATATGTTTTATGTTTATATACTCAAAAGTATAAACTTTCCCAAAGAACATTACGCCGGTTATTCTGAAGACTTAAAGTCACGAATTAAAGCTCACGATTGGGGCGACTCAAAACATACCAGCAAATTTAAACCTTGGAAGCTTGTTTGCTATCTTGGTTTTGATGATGAAAGCTCTGCCAAAGAATTTGAATATTATCTTAAGACAGGTTCCGGCAGAGCATTTTTAAAACGACATTTGTTAAAATAAAAATCCATCAGTAAATACTGGTGGATTTTGTTTATTTAAGCCCGTTTCTTCCAGATATGATATAATTGGGGTAATTTGATAAATAAAATAAATTTATGGGTATATACAATCTTTTTATCTCAGTCAATTTTTTTGTTTGGGTTTGTGTGGGAGCAGTAATAATTGCAATTATTGCTTATTTAGTTAATAGCAAAACGTTTAACAAACCTACCTCTGTTGTTATCAGCAACCCGCCCATAAAAAATTTAGCCTACATAATTTTATCTGCTTTATTTATAGCTATAGATGCTTTTTTGGTGATTTTTTATTATATGTTTCAAACGACAACTAATATAGGCTGGCCGGGAATTTTACTTTTCCTCGCAGCACTTTTTAGCCCATTAGTTGGTTCAATTGCTATAATTGCTGTGTTAATAGGAATTACTTTTTATTTTATAATAAAAAAATGGGGACAAAATAATGCTCCAATCATACTTGTGGCAATTTTAGCTATTAACATTATTTTTTATTTAGTAGCGCATTATGGAATGGGAATTTTTTGAACTTTCTAATTTTATTTTTTATAATGTCCTCAAGGTAAGCAAGAGAGTCTTGTAATTTCCGTTCGAACATCATTTCATAGCCCGCTCCAATAATACATCAATCTAAACGTTATGAATAAAAAATTGTTTTGGCTTCCTTTGGTTGCCGTATGCCTTTTTTTCATTTGGTTTGTTTATTGGTTGATTGGTCCAATAATTTTTGCATCAGATGGAGGTTGGCCGAGTCTGTTTTTTGGTCACGCTTTCGTGTATGAGATAGCCTTGCCCGCGGCAATTTTAATCGGATTAATTATGTGGGTAGCCCTTGTACCTAAAAACAAGAGTAAAGACGAAAAAAAAGTTAATTAAGAGTTCTAAAACTATTATTTGTTTAGGATTAAGCTAAGCTTTTAGCTATTTCCGTCCGAACATCGTTCCACAGCCTGCTCCAAGATCATTATAAATTATGGCCGAAAAATTTAGAGGAATAGAACAATTAAAAGCCATTGGCAAATCTGGCTCACAAAGTTTAAAAACCGTTTTGGCAGAAGTTTTGCGCAGGGTTG
>CAIWKW010000150.1 GCA_903913365.1 Candidatus Doudnabacteria bacterium
ACCGTCAGGCTCCAGTTTATAATCGCCCAAATCGTGGAGCAAACTGGCCATTTCCACCACAAAGGGGTTGGCTTTTTCAAGCTTAGCCATTCTTTTGGCCAAGTTTAAAACCCGCTGCAAATGCCACCAATCGTGTCCGCCTTTGTCCTCGGAAAACTTTTTTCTTATAAAATTTTCTGTTTTTTTCAGTATTTGAATCTTGTTCATAAAGAGCTAAATTTTAATTAATTTCTTTCGGCTATCTTTCCGGTACAACCTTCTGAACAAAAAATTTGCCGCCAGGCACACTGCACTGCGGCGGATAGCTTTGGGTAACAGGATAACCGGCTGCTTTGCACTCTTCAAAATTTTTAACTCTTGGCTTGGGCGGGTATTTGGCGCGCTCAAAAATAATCACCCCGACTGCGGCCAATGCAATTAAAAATATACCTGAATATATTCTGACATCAGCACGTATTTCCATTTGTTTTTTACCCGTTTACACTTACGCTCGGACGAGCTTTGGTGTAAATTTTTAAAAATTAATTGCGCCAGTATCCACAAGCTCTTTAAAAAAGTTGTCCAACAAGCCTTTATCCATATTTTTTATTTCTTCCGCCGTAAACCATCCTGCTTCCAAACTTTCTTCATCAATTTGCGGCTCGCCCTCTATTTCGCCAATATAAGTAAGCCTTACCACGTGCCGGCCGGGTACTTTTAAAATATCCTGAGCGGCCATAAGTTTTGGCGTGCCAATAAAATCCAGGCTGGTTTCTTCTTTAATTTCTCGCTTTAGATTTTCCATAAGCTGCGTTCCCGGATGAATCCGCCCGCCTACAATATCCCACTGCGGACCGACTTCCGGATACTTTTTAGGATTCCGGCGCACAAAAAGATATTTTCCCTCTTTATTTTTTAGCAGTATTTTTACGCCAACCTGTAAAACTATTTCTTGGTTTTCCATAAATTAAGCTGCCCTTTCTTTTGGCTCAATAGGGTTTTTAATCGGCTGATTGCGAATTGGCATTTCTACCACCTTTCCGGTCCTTAGGGCTTCTATAGCTTGCTCGTCCCGGCTTTTGTTTTGAGTTTTTCTTTCTTCCAGTTCCGCGTGCAATTCTTCTTTGGAAAATTTTCTGTTTTCAGAAAGCCAGCTCGCAATTTCATCATTGGCTTCCTTTGGCGTTTTTTCGCTGCGGCCTACCTGATTAAACAGTTCCAAAATTTTAAAATCAAAATATTTTAGCTGATCCATGTCCATGGTGCTGATTTTATTTTCAAACCACCCAAGCATAGATTCGTTAATTGCCACCCCGGGGCTTTTTTGCAATTTTCCCAAAGAAGCTTTTACGTCCGCTTTTTTAAATTTTAAAGTTGAATCTTTTTCCACGGCCCGCTGCTGCTTGTCAAAAAGCTCAACCGTTAAGGCCTCGTACAGCCTTAAATAGCCGTTAATTTTCTCGTTGTTGTTAAAAGAACCTCTAATCGGGTCCTGGTCTTTTACCCCAGGAGATTCCAGCCCGCTTAATCCGTGCTGCTTTCCTTCAAAACTTACCACATCTTCATATTTATCTTTTAGCTCGGCTTTTAAAGCATTCCTGACCATTTGACTGGCAAGTTCCAAATCGTCCAAGCCTACTTCCGTAGTTCCGCTTTTGCCGTTTGCTACTGTTTTTAAGGCCATTTCCACTGCATTTTTATAATCCTGCGGTCCTGAGTAATGGCTAATTAGTTCTTTGGCAGTTGATTCTTCCTGCAGATTATTTCTTACGTCCGCCATTTCTTCCATATCCGTAGTGCCGGCGCGCTGACCCTGGTACACCCGGTTAAGACGCAAAAACATCCACAAAGTTCTGTTGGTAAGCTGGATATCTTCGCGAATAATTCTGGCCAAAGCGCTAAAAAAATCCCCTGCCTTAAATTCAGCCTTAACTTTTTCCAGTACCTCCCTTTGGCCGTTTGTCCCCTGCTGGTTTATCTCCGAAACATCCAAATTCTTTATCAAAATTTCCAGTTCCGCTTCCGCAACGGCTCTGTCCAATTCCGGATCGTAACCAACGGATTTGTTGCGCAATTCCGGCGACTCATTCGGAAAAACATTACCCCCAACAACAGCTCTATTGGTTGGCAATGCATTTTTTTTCTCATTTTTATCTATTGGAACAACGTCGCCCATAATATTTTTGATAATACAACGTCAATTAACTACACTCATACGTCCACGTATGAGTGTAGTTAACTTTTAAAAAGATTTTATTATATTCACAATGCCTTCTGCTGTTGCTTCTGTTTCCGTGCCGCCAGCCAGGCTTTTTACTTTATACTTTCCACTTTTTACTTCATCCTCTCCCACCACAAGCACATATGGAATACTTTCTTTGTCCGCGGTTTTTACCTGTCCGGCAACTTTTCTGTCCGTTAAATCCACAGCAACCCTTATGCCTTGTTTGCGCAAATCTGCCGCCAGTTTATTGGCATCTTCCACAAAGCCTTCCAAATGGCAAATGTATAAATCCACAGTCGGTTTATATTCAGGCAACAGCCCATGCGTGTCCAAAAAATCGCGAAGGGTTACATCGCCGGCGCCAAAACCTATTCCGGAAACTTTTTCCACTTCGAATAAGCCGACCAAATCGTCATACCGGCCGCCGCCGAACACAGAACGGTTGTTAACCGGACTTAAGTCAAACACTTCAAATACCGTGCCGGTATAGTAATCAAAGCCTCTAACCAGCGTCGGGTCGTAAACGAAATTTTTAATTCCCATTGCCTCCAGATTTTTAAAAACAATTTGCAGATTGTGTGCACCTTGGCTTTTGGGAGCTTTTTCTCCAAGTTCATCCAAACTTTTTACGTACAAAATATCCGCCAACATTTTAACTTTTTCGCCGACAATTTCTTTTGCCGCAAGCAAAAATTCCTCGGCTTTCATTTTGTGCATTTTATCAATGAGTTTGGAAAGCTTATGGGATTGCTCCTCGGTCAGCTGCAAATGCTCGTGCAACAAAAAATTTAACAGCCTTCTGTCATTAACCCGAATCTCAAAAGATTCGTCGCCGGCCCCAAACGCCTTCATAATATCGTAAGCCACGCATATCATTTCCACGTCGGCTTCAACACTATCCACGCCAAACATATCCACGTTCAGCTGCCAATGCTCGCGCAAGCGTCCGCGCTGAGGGCGCTCATATCTAAACAAGTTTGGGATGGAATACCATCTTAAAGGAAACGTCAGTTCTTTGCGCTTTTGCGCCACCATCCTGGCAACCGTTGGCGTCATTTCCGGGCGAATGGTTACATCGCGCCCTCCGCGGTCTATAAATGAATAGGTTTGCTCGTTAACTATTTCTTCCCCGCTTTTGGCTTTATACAACGCGGTTTCTTCTAAAATGGAGGCGTTATATTCCAAATAGCCGTAGCTTTCCGCCACTTTCTTCCACACGCCAAAAATATAATTTTGGACAAACTGGTCTTTGGGATAAAAATCCCTGGTGCCTTTGTAAGGCTCAAGCGAAAGTTTTTTATTTTCTATATTCATGCATTAAATTTACCAAATTAAAGACTATTATACAACCATAATTAAGAATAACGGCCGTTATTCTTAATTATGCATCAAATTAAACCGTTTTAGCAAATCCTCATCATAATCCAAGGCGTCTGCCCTTATAATCCTAATATAACTTATTAATCCGCTAAGTTTTAAATATTCCAAAGCTTCTCTGTTTAAAGCATAAGGGCTGATAAAAACACTGGCTTGGAGCTTATAAAATCCGTTCCTTTTGAGGAGCTTTCTAAAAATATGCCGCTGAGATTTGGAACTCTCAGGAATATCATAAACTATAAGCCTCCACTTACCATCCCACTTCTGAACATGTGATAACTGAGCTTTTGAAAATAAAACCTGCAGCTGACCCTTATTGGTTAGCTGAATAAATTTTTTATTATTTTTTTCAGTAACTTTTAAAACTCCGCGCTTATGAAGCTGAAAAATGTTGGCATAATAATTTGGCCTGCTTACCCCACGATTTCGCTTTGACCACTCATAAGGAGTTTCAAAAGGCAATGGCAAAAGTTTTGTCGATTCATAAATAAAATATAAAATTTCATCTACAAAAGTACTTGTTCTATTAGCCATATGTTTTAAAACTCAATCATAATTAAAAATAACGGCCGTTATTTTTAATTACTTCCCCGCGTCAGGCAGTTTTACCCACTTGTTGGCTTTTACGTGCCAATCGTTAATATTGGAGTTTTGAATTTCATCCCAAATTTTCTTGGCCGATTCGGTATACAGCTTTTCCGCTCGAATCATTTTTCTAAACACATTCCACTCTTCGGGAATTTTAAAACCGTTGGCTTCTATCTCCTTCATTTCCAAATCCACGTCCAAATTGTCCGCGTCTTTAACAATTCTGGCTTCTATGCTTTCGCGTTTATTATATTCTTCCAAAGTTTCCAAAGAGACTTTTTCCAGCATGGTGCCGGCAAAAAGATCCTTCTCGGCCCTGTCCTCGTCCGCTTTTACATAAACTTTTTGAATATAGCTTAAATCGGAAGTCCGGGTTTCGGCCAAATCGTGAGCCATGGCCATTTTAATAATTTTTGCCTCATCCCCAACTTTTTCCATTTTGGCAATCATTAAAGCAAGCCACATAACGCGGTACATATGCTCAAGCACGCTGCCAACCTTTTGGTTAATATGCTGGCCCCAGCCCCGCTGCATGTTCTTAAGCGTGCCAATTTCGTACAAAAAATCCAAATCGCGGTTTGTCATAAATTTTTTACTGGGTTAGATTTGTTATTGTTTCCAAATTTTCGTTAATAAAAACCAGGGCGGCCTTGCGGGAATAATTATGGGACTGCCATGATTTTTGATATTTACTGTATTTCTCTTTATCGGCCATTAAAATTTCCGCGGCTGTTTTTGACAAATTTTTACCGTATTTATCCTTTGTGCCCGTAGTATTCAGCAAACTGGAAATTTCCGGAACCGCATCGGCAGACAGCTCTGAAAGATAAAGCGTATCCAGCTTCCCCTGTTTTGCAAACTGGCCAATATTTTTTTGTGCAATAAAGGCGTCGGGATTAAGCAAATTAAAAATAAAGAAAAAAACGATCACGGAAAAGAAAATTCCAAAAGTAAAAGTATACTCGTTGGCCATAAACATAATTTTATAGCCCAGCCATAAAAATATTACCGCCAGCCAAAGAATAAATCCCTGAACCAAAAGGCGCAGCAAAGTAAAACCATAAGCCTGCTCGTACAAATTTAATCGCATAAATGCGGAAGACATAATAACCAGAAGCAACACTATCATTAATCCGCTCAAAAATTTAAAAAATCCGGCGTGGCTATTTTCTTTTTTCTCAATGTATTTTTCCACGCCAAAAATCAGGCCAAAAGACAAGAGCGCCGTAAAAATCATTTCCGCAAAACCCTTGTGCGTATATTCCGCGTAAGTAAAACCAAGGTTAGTAATCGCGCTTTGTCCGGCAAAAAGATATTTAATTTGGATTATTACAAAAACCAAGAACAAAAAATTTAAAGTACCGAGCAATATCCCTGCTTCAATATTGCCGAACTTGTATTCTGCCGGCTTTACAATAGCGCGATTGTCAGGTTTGGTAACGGATTTTTCTAAAATATAAACGTATGAGCCAATCCAAATAAACGTAAAAAACAAAACCAGAAAAACTTGCACCGCAGTGCTCGGATTAATGTTAAAACTAAACAAATTGGAAACCAGCCTATTAAAAACCAAGTCCGCAGAAGAAAGCAAAACCAAAAATAGAACCAGAAAAGGCAAAGTTATAACAATGCCTTTAATAATTTGTGAAGATTTTTGATTTTCTTTTAAGCCTTTGCCAACAGTAAGCATTCTACCCAAAGCATCAAAACCTTTGGCAATTACAAAAAAAGGCAACATTACCGCTGTCTTTATATAATCAAACAGCAAATAATCTTTTAGGCTTTTTCCGGCAATATGGCTTGTCATTAAAAACAGCAAGCTTACTGTCACTACAAAATTCCAAAACATAAGGAACATGCTGTCTCTTATGCCAATCATTGCGGAAAAAAACAAGATTGGCGGCAAATACCACCAAACAGCTTTATTGTAATCAACTTTTAAAAACCCAAACAAGCCAAACAGGACAAATAACAGCAAAGCAATGTAAATGAAAAACGAAATGCCAACCTGTTTGTCAAAAAAACAATAGTTAAAAAGCAGGCCTAAAACCAAAGCCACAAGTCCGACAATATAAATATTTTTTGTTGATAGTGTTTGCATAAATTTTTTGGAGCGGGCTATGGAATGATGTTCGGACGGAAATAGCTAAAATGTCACGAAACTAGTTCCCAATCTTTTGATATTTAAATCCTTTATTTTCAAATGACCAAGAAATAAAATCTTGTTTTTCCAAATCATAACCAAAAATATCTCTCCAACTTTTCCCATTTGCGTCGTCACCTCTAATCAAAATGCCAACCTGAGTTAGTCTTGGGTCTATAGCGTAATAGCTTAAACTAAAATTTTCTTTATAATCGGAACCAATACCCCCGGGTCATGGCAAGTTAACTGTATAGGATTTACAAAATTGTAGTTTTTTACTACATTGCCGGTAACAGCCTGGACACCCAAGATTTTAACCAGAAGTTTGCCATCTTGAATAACATCATTCTTCAAACAAGAACCTTGGTAAATAAATTTGACAGCCGTGTTATTCAGGGCAGAAGAAAAAAGTGTTAAAAGATTTGTATTCCCCCCGCCGCCATCATGATTGGATGAGTCTGCTCTTAACCAGGTATCGGAATTTAAATTCACAAAAACATCTGTATATCCAAATCCTCCACTATCGCCACTTGAAATATATGCATAAGCTAGGCTTGGCGTAGAAGTTGTCCCAAATTGGGCAAAATTACCTCCCGCCTCATCTCCGGGCATGGTTAATAGTTTTTTATTTTGACCGTTTGATATCAGATATAAATCTCCTGTACGAAACCCTTCATCATTCTCTGTTAACTGTAGAGTTTTTTTATCAAAACTATAAGTGTCAATCGTTTTTTGTTCTTGCAGCTGACTTTGAGGGCTTGGTGTGGCTATAGGAGAATTAACGATCGGAGCGCTGACATCTTTTGCTCCTTGACTAAACGCCGGAACATTAGTTGATGTCTTTTGATTGCTTTTGCAACCTGTGGCTAACAATGCTGCAACTGTAATTATAAAAATTATTTTTTTCAT
>CAIWKW010000151.1 GCA_903913365.1 Candidatus Doudnabacteria bacterium
ACATTATTATAAAACCAATCCAAAACAGCTTGAGCAGATTTTTCAGTTGCAGCTTCCGGGGAGTCTTTCGGCCTTGCGTCCGGATTTTTTGCCGAGCGTGCTCAGGTCTTATTATCAATATAAAGTTTATGAAAAATCGCCTTTAAGCAAATGGGCTTACGCGGGTTTTGTTACAAAAAGCAATGACAAAAAAGTCGCAATTTCCGATTATCAATTCGGTTTTGAGGTGTTTGGGGCTTTTAACCATTTAACCGAGGCTCAGGTGGTAGGCGGGGTTTGGGAATTTTTAAGATCACTCGGGCTTAAAGATGTGGTTTTGGAAATAAATCATATTGGCAAAGAAGAATGCCAAGTGGCTTATCAGGAAACCCTGCAGGACTTTTTATCGTCAAAAAAATATCAGCTTTGCGACAACTGCAACGAACACTTAAAAGGCCGGGTGCTGAATGTTCTCCGCTGCGATAATTTGGATTGCCAGGCAATTTTATCGGAAGCGCCAACGGTTTTGGATTTTTTGGACGAGGAAAGCAGAAAACACTTTACCAATATTTTGGAAGCCTTGGATGAATTGGGTATTCCCTATCAGCTTAACCCTCTTTATAGCGGGCCGGACGGGCACGGCAAAACCAATTTGGTAATAAAGGCAAAAACCAAGACCGGCACCGTGGTAATAGGGGAAGGAGGATATCACGAAGCTTTAATGCAGAATTTGTGCGGAAAAAATTATTGCTGTTTTGGTTTTTCCGGCAGTTTGTCCAGAGTTAGGGAGCTCCTTGAGCAAAACAAAATTGTTGTGGAAAGAGAACAAAAAAACGATGTGTTTTTGGTTCCTTTAGGAGAGCTGGCGGCAAAAAAGAGCCTGCGCTTGTTTCATGATTTAATGATGGAAAAAATTGCCGTATACGACCATTTTGGCAATGCCGGGGTAAAAAACCAATTAAAGCAGGCGGAAACTTTTCACGCGCCAATTGCTCTTATTATGGGACAAAAAGAAGCTCTGGATGAAATGGTTATTCTTAGGGACGTAAAATCGGGGATGCAAGAAATTATTTCTTATGATAAGATAGTACAGGAAGTAAAGAAGAGGCTTGGGAGATAGCGGAGTAAATGACAAAAATTAAAAAAATTAAATAAATGACAAAATTGTAACTGCAGTAATTTTTGCTCAGTTTTATTATTTTTGTCATTTTTGCTCATTAAATTTATGGACGATTGCGTATTTTGCAACATCATCAACAAGACTATTGACGCCAATATTTTATTCGAGAACGACCGCTTGGTTGTGATTAAGGATATTTTACCCAAAGCGCCGGTGCATTTGTTGGTTATCCCGAAAAAGCACATTTTAAACATTACCCATGTTACTCCGGAAGACGAGCCTCTACTTGGCGAAATGATTTTTGTGGCAAAGGAAATGGGTCAAAAATACGGTGTTGGTGAAACCGGCTACAAGTTGGTGTTTAATGTTGGCCGGGACGGCGGCGAAGTTATACCGCATTTACACTTGCATATAATGGGCGGAAAACAGCTGGCGGAGTAAGGGTAGCAACAATAACTATAACAATAAGTATAACGATAACCATAACGGCAATAAGTTATGGTTATTTTTATTGTTATTGTTAATAACCCCTCGTTTGACCAAAACCCGAAAATATATTATAGTGACTTTAGTATTTAATCCATCTTTAAGAAAGAGGTGATTTAATTGGTAGAAGTCAAAAAGAAAGACAGTGAATCTTTTGATAGTTTACTCAGACGCTTTAACAGAAAAATTCAACAAAGCGGCGTTCTTATTCGTGCCCGCAGAATTCGTTTTTTCGAGGCTCCAAAGTCCCGCAATTTGCAAAAAGTTGCTGCTCGTAGACGCTCGGTAATTAGAGCTCAAAAAGAAGAACTTAAAAAAATGGGCAAGCCTGTGGTAAATAAGCGTTACGGAAGAAGATAGGTAGTATTGAACAAAATTTAAAAAAATGACAAAAATGACAAAAATTAGAATGCAAAATGGCTCAATAAATTTTGTCATTTATGTTCAATTTTGTCATTTTTGTCATTTCTAACTTATGATTTCACTTTCCCAAATTGAATCGGATATTTCCGCGGCCATGAAAAACAGGCAGCAGGTTGAACTGGAAACTTTGCGCGGCCTAAAAACCCGTATTCAAAACGAAAAAATCGCCAAACAGAAAGATCTTTCTGAAGCGGATTTGATAGTTTTAATTCGCAGTGAAGTGAAACGTCGCAAAGAAGCGGCGGCTGCTTATGTAACGGGCGGACGCACGGAACTTTCGGAAAAAGAACTGAAGGAAGCGGCTATTTTGGAAAAATATTTGCCGGCTCAGCTTTCCGAAGCGGATTTGGCTGCTGCTGTGGATAAATTTTTGGCGGAAAATAATTTTATGGCAAAAGATTTTGGCGCGGCCATGGGCAAGCTAAAAGCGCTGCTTGGCGACTCTGCCGACGGTGCAACAATTGCCAGGCTATTAAAAGAAAAACTAAACTAGCTGGTAGCGTTTAGTTGGTAGGGGGTAGGCAACTGCACCCGCTACCAACTACTTACTACCTCCTACTAACTAACTCATGTCAAAAGAACAATACATTGTAGGTGTGGATGTTGGAACTTCTTGCGTGCGCGTGGTTCAGGCAAAACTGGATCATCAAACGGGAAGTTTTAACGTTATTGGAGCCAGTGAAGTGGCTTCTTCCGGCATGAGGCGGGGAGTGATTGTTGATATTGAAGAGGCGGTTTCCAGTATATCGAGCGGACTGGAAAAAGTGGAAAGAATGACCGGAGTGCCCGTGGTTTCCGCCAATGTTTCCGTGGGTGGCAATCATATTTCTTCCGTTTCTTCGCACGGTGTTATTGCCGTTTCCCGCGCTGACGGGGAAATTACGGAAAACGATATTGTCCGCTGTATAGACGCCAGTCAGGCTATTTCCATTCCGCAGAACAAAGAAGTTTTGCACGTGTTTCCCAAAACCTTTACTTTGGACGGACAAACCGGCATTAAAGATCCTTTGGGTATGAGCGGAATTAGGCTTGAGGTGGATACTATAATTGTTCAGGCAGGTTTGCCGTTTGTAAAAAATTTAACTCGCGCTGTAATGCAGGCGGGTCTGGAAATTGAAGATTTGGTACTTTCACCCTGTGCCGCGGCCGAATCGGTATTAAACAAGCGCCAAAAAGATTTGGGCGTGTGTTTGGTTGACCTTGGCGCGGGCACAACTTCTTTGGCCGTATACGAAGAAGGGGATTTGCTCCACACCACAGTGTTGCCGATTGGCGGAATGCATATTACCAACGACGTAGCCATTGGCCTTAGGTGCAGTATTGAAACCGCGGAAAAAGTTAAATTGCAATTTGGCCACTGCGACGCTAAGGCTATAAACAAAGATGAAGAAATAGATTTAAATAAACTGGATGAAAGCGAAGATCAGGCCACTTCGCGCGAGTATGTGGTGGAAATTATTGAAGCGCGTTTAGAAGAAATTTTTAATATGGTTAACGGCGAGCTGAAAAAAATTAAGCGCGACGGCAAGCTTCCGGCCGGAATAGTTTTAACCGGCGGGGGCAGTAAATTGCCGGGAGTGGTGGATTTTTCCAAAAATCATTTGCGCTTGCCCACAATTTTGGGCATGCCGCAAAATATTAGCACGGTAATAGACCGCGTGGGCGACCCAAGTTTTGTCACGGCCACCGGACTTGTGCTTTGGGGCGGAAAATTTTCCTCTTCCGTGGGTCAAGCCCAATTTGGCGGCATGGTAAAAAATTTGATGTCCAACCAGAACGTGGCTAAAATCAGAAAATGGTTTAAAAGCTTTTTACCATAAAGTGTGTTACGAATAAAATATTGACAAAAAGATAAACCCGCCTTCATTGACAGAGGGCGAGGTTTTTGTTAATGTATAAGGCTAGTTTAAAAAAGGAGGGGGTATGAAAACCCAGACTAACGAAGAGAGCTTGCCCAAAACTCTCAGTTTTTGGCTTGCCACAAAGTTTAAGAAACCTGTGACAATGACCATAGTCAAACAACTTCCGCCTGAAGTTAAACACTTGCTGGCGGCTAACCCGGATGACATGAAGTTTGTCCGCAGGACCATTTCCAAGTATTTGCCCAAATTTCTCGGCTCGGAACTGGCTTCCGGTAATGAGATTGGCAAGGCCTATGAACTGTTTCTTACCGAGATTATGAAGGCCATTGCGGAGGAACAGAAGGCCAGCGCTTTGGAAAACAAGAAGAAGCAGGAATCGCTTGCCGGCGAGTTTATCCAAATGCAGCGAATTCAGGCGCAGCTGCTTTGCGTTAATGATTCTCTAAAGCGCGAACAGTTTATGGCTTGGTACTCCGCATTGTCTTTGGAGCAGAGGAGCTATTTCCATTTGGTAGTCGGCAGCGTCGGCGACGGAGCACTGGCCGCGATGGTTCAGGAAAGCGCGAGTGATCTTGAAAAAATTGTTGCCTGTTGTACTCCGGAGGACAAGGAAGGCCAAACGGAGCTGATCTCCGTTATGAAAGATGAGGTTGAACGCAGCCCCGAGCTTAAGGTAAAGGTTGCGGACTATCTCAAACATCTCGGTTCTGGCAAAGCGGTAAAGTTTTGGCGCTCGGCACAGGACAAACTGCAGGGCGATGCCAAACAATTGAGCTTCTTGCTCGGGTTGCCTTACGAGCAAGTCGATTGTTATTTGGATCTGGCCGGTCCGGGAGTCTCGCCGCAATGGTCCGATATGCTTCCGAACTGGGCTCGGAAATTGCTTTAACGGCGTGGGCTTTCCCTTACGTTCCGTTCATACGGAACACCGACGGGGAAATATTCTATAAAACAGCAGGTGCGTGAAATATTTATTTTCACCGTTCTGCTGTTTTTTCTTTGGTTTACCTATATTAACGGGTAAAATATATTTAAAATCTATGTTGACAACAAAATTTTTCTATTCTATTATAATCTGTCAAGAATAAATTATTTTAAAGCTCACTCTGTTCGGATTCTTCGGAAAACGGACAGAGCCGGCCTTAAAACCGGTAAATCACGTTTGAAGAGGGAAAATGTATGGCGTATGTCATTTGGTTGCTCACTTCCATCGTGGTCGGCATCATTGCCGCATGGATGGCAAAAAGCAAGGGAAAGGATCCCGTTGTGTGGTTCGCCCTGGGGTTCTTCCTGAACATTCTGGCACTCGTTGCGCTCGCTCTGACTCAGAAGAGACTGTCTGCGGCCAAGACGTAGTGCCTTCGCCGGTGTTTTGCCGGCAACAACAACCCTCCTCGCGGAGGTCGGCCCGTGAGGGAGGAGAAAGCTGCTTTAGAGCTGCCTCCTCCCTCAATTTATTTTAACCGCCGCTTCAGTTTAGTTTGTTAAAAAAGTGTGAAGTTACATATGGCCACTTTTCACAAAAAAGCGGGCATATCCGGCTTCGTACCGGAATCTTTGAAATGCAGAAAGAGGAAATTTAAATGACAAGCTACTTATGGATTGCCATTGCAGCTTTTGTCTTTTTGGCCGCCTTTGTCCTTGTCGCCAAGGTCTTTGGCCGCCTTAGGCGTTTTGTTTTTTGGACTGTTATTATTTTGGGAGTCGTCTCGATTCCCATTATTTTGAAGGTCCTTAACCTGTTCATGCTGGGCTGGGTTTTCAGCTTCATCTTTCAGAAAATTCAGGAAACTGCCGGTCTGCCGGATTTGCTCACCGGAGCTATCTGCATCTGGCTGACCGCCGCTGTTATCTTACTGATTCCGACAGTGGTTTCGTTTGTTTTCTTCCGCCGAACATTGAAGAAGATGCTGATTCTTTGCGCTGCTCTTTCAATTTCGCTAGTTGGATTGTATTTTGGATCGCAGCCCAAAGAGGGGGAACTTTTCTCCAATTCCGGATACCCTATGTTTCGGTACTATAGGGCGGAAGATGGAAAAATAACTCTTTTCCCTTTGTGGCAAAAAATTCATCGCCGGTACGGCGTTGAATTGCCGGTGGTAACAACGGCCATTGCCCATGAACTGGACAAACAGGCGGCAAAGGAGCAAGAGGAAAAAAACGCCAGGGAGCAGGAGAAGAAAAAGCTGGAAACTCTCCAGTTGCAAAAAGACCAGGCGGAACAGCAAGTCAGCGATCTTCAAAACCAGAAAACAGATCTGGAGAAGAAGAACCAAAGCCTTCTGGAGCAGCAGATTTCTGAGCATAATGCCAGAGAGTTGGCCAGCCAGCAATCTGAACTGAAGGCCTCTCAGGAAGCTGAACAGGAAAGAGATGACGCTGAATTGCGCCGCGCCATTGCACAGAAAAAAGCGTCTGCTGTGTCCGCTCCCCCGGTAATTGTCTTGTCTTCCGATCCAGAAATCTGGCAAAGACAAATATGGAAGCTAGCAGTAGAAGAGGAAGCAAAACAGAGAAGGGAAGCGGAGCAGAAAACCAAGCTGATGCAACAACAGTCTCCATCCTCCGCAAAGCTTGAGGACCCTCCGCCACCGCAGAAATTATCAATCCCTGTCCGTCCACCAAGCGAGCGCCGCGAGCGGCCACAGGCCCCTGCCCTTCAAGTTAAAGAGAATTGCTGTTCCGCATGCTTTGCCATGGTGTTCTCTTATGACTTCGAAGCATTGAGTATCCAATCGCCAGAACTTCGAATTAGGCCATTCATGAAGGGCGATGAGCCTGTAGTGGATGGAATTTGGACCTGGAACGGCAATGAAGTTGGACGGGGTATTTCCCTTGCCTTACGCCCGGCACGTTTGTATGAGCTGGTTGGCAATAAAGCAGGAACTTACTTCCTGAACTTTACTGGCCACGCAGCCTCCGGCAATGTTGTCTCTTGTGGATTGCACGGTACGCCAATAACTTTAAATGGCAACGGCCTCCGTCGCTCACGAGAGACTAATCGTCCGTTGGTGGAGTCTCAAGTTGAAGTGCGGGACATACAGCTTCCGCCAGAACAGCCTGAAGTCAAACTGAATCCCATGCCGCCATCTATGCCCTTGCCACCGGTAAGTTTGTTTATTCCAAGGGGGCCTAGCCCGACTTCTATGGTTAAATGTGGCATGACTTTGCAAAAGGCTGTGGCCCAGGGTTTTACTCGCCGTTACGTTTTTACTGGTGAGGAGAAACTTTCTCAGATGCAGTTTTGTGTGGCGGGACAATCTACTCGAATCGACAGTCGTAATACCTATAGGATACCTGCCGGAAGTATTGGTTTTGTGAATGCCGATGGTTCTGAAGTTGTATTGGAGGGTAATCTGAATAGAGCCAGGTTTGTGCCATTGTCTTTTTTACAGCCTCAGTCTTCTATTCGTTGGCCGCCTGAACCACCGCCAATAGAATTGAAAGGATTTTCACCTCTAACACCGTATTCAAAGCTTGGACAGAGGCCACAAAGGCCTTTTCCGGCTGATGGAACCTCTGCAGCGACGACGAAACGGCCGCAATGGCCGTCCGGTTTTCCCCCGGAAACCAAGCAGTACTCCATCAAATTGCAGTATGACAGAAGTTGGGTCTGGAAATATACGCCGCTTAGGTTTTTCAAACACGACAAGTAGCTATTTTCACTTTTAAGCTCTTTTTATACCGGAGCATCAACGTGAAAACATGTTACAAACAGCAGATGCTCGAAGCACCCTTCCCGCCCTGCTGTTTTTTTATTTGTAATTTTTTTAATTAAAAAAAGGACCAGCGCGTTGCGTTGGTCCTTAGCTGTTAGCGGGTTGTCCTAGGGTTGTCTAGGGCGTAACCCGCATTTTTTTGTGGTGGGCGATTATCTTGCCCGCCACGAAGGTTGTGACTGTGCCGCCGCCTGTTATGGCAGCGGTTTGTCCCCAGTTGTTGCCGGACTTTGCTGCCGTGGCAACTTTTCCGATAATCTCACCATTGGCCCCGTAGGGATTCAGGTGGACTACCGAAATCTCTGGTTTTTGCTCCAGAGCTTTTTTAAAGAAGATCCCGCAGCCCCAGTCGGCGTGTGCGATGGCAGTGCCAACGCAGATTCCGCCGGCCACAATCAGAGCCGTGCGCACCGGGTGGCACCAGACTTGTTTTCCAATCCAGATGATTGGGTTGTGGGTCTTGGTCTTACAGAATCCCTCTTTCGGGATTTGGTGTACCGGCGGCGGTGCCGAGGCAGTAGGCGTTTCCGGCCAATGCTGCTCGTTTTTGAACCAGAGAACATACGTTTCTCCGGCCTTGCCTTCCACAATCCGCTTGGGGCTTAAGGCAATCCAGGCCTGACGCTGCTCGTCCGTAAGAGCCTCTTCGACAGAGGTCTCGCCTGCAGGCAGAGTGATGCGGATTTCTCCGTTCTCATCCGTTTCAAACCCTTTTTCTTCATCGTCATTTACGACGTTGAAGGCGAAGTGTTCGAACTCCCCGTCCGACAAATAGTGCCAACCATGGTCGTTTGGAACTCTGGCTTCCTTGCGGATTACCAGGTCAAACGTCGGCGGTTTGTTGGGCTGAGTCGGTGGTGGCGGTTCCGTGCGCGTAACAGTCGGTAACACCGGTAACTTAGGCGGCGGAGGAGTGATGTCGTGGACACGGTTCATTCCCGGTCGTCCTTCGCGGAGGCACCCGAGAACATAAAGAATCTCTTGGGACACCGTGTCGTAGACTAGGAAGGTACTAGCTGCCATTATCACCTCAACCGCACCGATACTGGGGTAGTCGTTGAGGAACTTGTGTCCTGCAACCCCGAGCTCGGATGCGGTTTTCTTCCCGAACCCTTCCGGCAGACGTTCCGGAAACTTATAGTCCGGCTGGGTGAACTTGAAATCGCTGTGCACCTTGAAACCCGGTGCCGCTGTATACCGTCCGTGTCCGACACGGTTAATGTCATCTGCGGTGAGCGTGTGCTGTGCCAACGCGCTTGCGCCGAACACAACGGAAATAATCACCGCCAGGACGAGAGTCCCGGAAGCCTTATTCTTAAACATTTTTTCAGTCCTCCAATTTCGATTCGAACTTTACGACCCGGTAGGCCGTTTGCTTATGCCTTTTCACCGGGCACATCATTATTCACTATCTAAAATTATGAATAAAAAGTGCGCGCTGTTTTTAGCGGTTTGCCAAATTTTAGGCTAAATAATGGGCTTTTTGGTGATATATTTGGATATTATAGTAACCATATATATTACCACAAAAATAGGATTTTGTCAATACCAAAGCCGAGGTATAGATTAGTATACTCCAATCATAAAAAAAACGGCAGGGTCACAA
>CAIWKW010000152.1 GCA_903913365.1 Candidatus Doudnabacteria bacterium
AAATTTGCCGAAAATTCCCGCACCGATAAATGACAAAGCGCTGACAGCTGCGGTTCCAAAAAGCAGATTATTAAAATCTTTCCGGGAATTTGTTCCGGCTCCCTCATGCCTGCTGATTAAAGTTGTGACAAAAGGCGAAAGCAACGTACCCATAAAAAATACAATCTTGCCAACTAAAGACAGCAAAGCGTAAGCACCGGCCGCGCCGGGACTCAAATAATGCTTTGCCAACAATACATCCACGTTTAAAAATGCAGCGCTGGATAGGCCGGTAATAATTGCCACGCCGAAATACCAAGCGGGGAATTTTTCATCATATTTTTCATCTTCCATCCGGCCAAACTCTCTGTCATCACTGCGCCTGACAAAATTGGCAAACAAACCGGTGGCAATAAAAGATATGCCTATGGAAAGAGGAATGGCCAGCGATGCCCAGGCATGCAAACCGGCATACACCAAAATCATGGCAATAATTAATTTGGACATCGCTTCATATAATATTGCCTGCCCAAGCAAGCCAAAACGGAAACGGCCGCGCAGATAGCCGTTTTGAACCGCGGCCACGCTTCCCAAGGCCAGTACCGGGGTAAAGGAAAAAATCAAAAGTAAATTACTGACATGAAAAAAATTCCCAATTTCCGGCGCCAAAACAAACCAAACCGCGGAAAGCACGGCTGTTGACCACCAGACATAATTCTTTAAAATCTTGGCAAAAACATTGGTTGCAGCTTGTTTGTTTTGCCCGAGTAAAAAAGCGGTCTTGTAAGTAACCGCTCCCCCCAAGGCGCTGAGCACCACGGCCAGAATATTCAGCACCGTACCGAACAAAGTTACCGTGGCAAAATCTTCCAAACTTAAATATCTGCCAAGTAGCGCGTTGAATAAAAAATTAAGAAAATTGGAGCCTGTGGTGGCTAAGACCAACAAACTTCCCGAACCCAAAGAACCGGCAAAAAACATAGCCAAACGCCTGGCCATTTTTGGCGCTTTGGTTTGAGCAATCTCCTGCTCGGCATCCACAATTTCTTTATCCAAATGCAGTCCGTGTACGGTTTTTGCCCAATAATGCGGCTTGTAAATAATTTCGTAAACAGCCCGCCAAGTAGCCACGCTCATACTCAGCCAATAAAGCGGTACAAGAAAGGCATACTTAATCAATCCGTAATATTGCCGCTTGGCCAAACCCACCATATAGTAATACAAATACAAAAAATTTCCGAACACCAAAGCGAACACCCCCAAATACAATATCCACGAAGGAAAGAACGGCTCAATTATAGGAGCAGCCTGAGCGCGAAAAGTAAAATATGTGACGGTAATCATCCAAAGCAGCGGATTAATAAACATGGAAAGAATTTTTCCGCCGACTATAAATTGGAACAAAAATAAATGCGGTTCATTTAGTTTTCTTTTGAAATCCTGGGGCGACCGCATATGCACCAAATAAGTCTGCATATAGCCTTTAATCCATCTGCTTCTTTGCCTAAACCAGCTAAAATAATTGGAGTTCGCCTCCTCGTAAGTAGTGGAATCCATTATGGCGGTATAAAAACCGTTTTTAACCAGCCTCATACCCAATTCGCAGTCCTCTGTTACGTTAAAGGCGTCCCAACCTTCAAGCTCGCGCAGGTTAGACATGCGAAAATGGTTTGAGGTCCCGCCTAGCGGTATAGGCGCATTAAGAGACTGCAGGCCGGGCAAAACCAAATCAAACCATAGCGAATACTCCGCGGTAAACAGCCGGGTTAGAATATTTTGCGATGGATTGTAAAAATTCAGCTTGCTCTGAATGCAGGCAGCTTTCGGACCCAAGCGCTCAAACGCCAAAACCGCTTTTTTAAGCTGCTGCGGATCCGGTACGTCCTCCGCATCATAAATTGTGGAATATTCCCCTCTGGCATGCTTCATACCATAGTTAAGGGCTTTGGGTTTGGTCTTGGGTAAAAATTGAGGAACAACCACAATTTCAAAAAAGGATGGCAAGCCCATGGCCTTAGCATTGGAAATTGTTTCCTGGTCATCCTGCTCGAGCAAAAGCATGACCTGCAGTTTTTCTTTCGGATAATCCAGCTTGCTAATGGCATCCACAAACTGCGGCAACATTCTCCACTCCCGGTAAAGCGGACAAAAAATGGTATAAACCGGGAGCTGCCTACCGGATAAACTTTTCAAGTCTTGTTCCGTGAATTTAATTTCCGGATGCTTGGTAAAACTTTTATAAACGAGTAGCAAATTAAAAAGCACGTCCGCAAAGTAAACTAGAGTTAAAATTACAATCAACCCGAATATTGCCAAGCGCCAATTTATAAGCAGTACAATTAAAAAAGCCGCTCCAAGGCCATAGATCCACAATTTTTGCCTGTGGGTTACGGTCTTAAATGCGGTTTCATCGGTGGACAAACTGCTAAAAGGCGCGAAATTTTGCCCTTTATGAACAAAGACGCGCTCTATAGCGAGCGCTTTTTTATTTCTGGCAGTCTGGCTGCTCTCGTTAACCATATCTTATATCCCTTTCCTGCCTAACTTTTTTGGAATTCTATCCTGATTTTTGAATTGTTCGAAAATTTGTACTCATTTAAATCATACTGCATAAAAAAAATTTATTCAACTAATTTAACACAAATTTATCAAACAAAAGAGAAAATAATTAAAAGCTCTTATCTTAAACTTAACTTTTATATAAGCTCTTTCACTTGTACTTATTATAACGCCAATTTTTTTTGCCCGTTACATCATTGCATAGGTATTTAACGGTTAAACAAACTTTAAGTTAACAACAAACAGTCTTTTTTCTTAAAATAATTTTTTAAAAGCCTCCGCAAAATACGGAGGCTAATATTTACTTATTTTCTTCAGTTGGCGCAGGCGGTATTTCTACAGGAGGTTTTGTTTCTGTTGTAACTTCAGGCGCCTGAATAACCGGCTCGGGGGTTGGAGTTGGGGTTGGTTCGTCGGACATAAATTTCCTTTCCTGTTGTACCTTTGGCAATTCTCCCAAAAGGAGAGGTTCCCAATATTCTGGGTATACAGTATTATTTTTCTCGGCTCTTTAAATTTAAACCAGTATTTTTATAATATATCATTGTTGGCAAAGGGTCAATCAAAATTATTCCGCCGTGCGAACATTCAGCTCTTCTTCCGCTCTTTTGGCAAAATCTAAAATTGCCGATATGTCTTCGGCACTCAGTTTCCTGGGTTTTATGTCTTTAATGCAAAACACGCCAACCGGCAAATTGCTTTTATGATCGTGGAGAGCAACTCCTGCATAAAAACGGATAAAAGGCTTGTTAATTACCTGAGGGTTGTCCGCAAAATTCGGATCAAGTTTCGTGTCCTCTACAATATAAATATAATTGCTGGATAAAGCGTGTCCGCAAAATGACGTGGTACGCGGTCCTTCGGTGGTGGTAATGCCCTGGCAGGATTTAAACCATTCGCGGTCGGCATCAATAATGGCAATGGAAGAAATTGGTACTTGAAATCTCTCTTGAGCTTCTTTGGTAATTTTATCAAACCGTTCTTCGGGCTTGGTATCTAATATTCCAAGCTGAGAAACGGCTGCCAAACGGTCTTTCTCGTTTGGAAGCAAAGGTGCTGGTTTCATTGGCGCAAAAATAATTATTAACTTCAAATGCTTTTTTAAAGCATCGTCTGTATTATATCAACAAAAAGCGGTTAATCCAATTTTTCTCCCCATTTACCGAGCTGGCTAATGATGGACTTTAAAGAGGCGCCGGACGGCGTAAGAGAATATTCCACCTGCGGCGGACTGCTAGGGAGAACGGTTTTGAAGATTAAGCCATTTTCCGCAAGCTCCTTTAAACGCACCGAAAGAGCTCTCGGGTTTATACCCTCAATGCCCTTTAAGAGCTGGTTAAACCCCTGTTTTTCGCTGCACAGACGGTGGATAATCAATATTGCCCACTTGTTACCGAGCAGATTTATGGCTTTATGTACCGAGCAAAGCTGTTTTTTTGGCATAAATTAGTTTATCTCTTGACACTATATAATATATAGTTAATAATACAAGTATAGCAAATAATCAAAGAAAGGCAAACACCTATGAATACTCAGGAATTAGTAGCCAAGCTTATTAATTATATTAAAGCCGGACAAAATGTTCAAGCCGAGGAAGAGCTTTATGCGGACAATGTGGTTTCGTTTGAACAAGACGGCACTTCCGCTTCCGGCAAAGCGGACGTAATCGCAAAAACCAAAGCTGCTTTTGCAAACATTGAAGCTTTCCACGGCGGCGGCGTTTCGCAGGCTTTTGTGGGCAAAGACAGTTTTTTACTGGTTTTTGATATGGATATGACCCCAAAGGGCGGCACCAGAATGCAAATGAAAGAATACGGCTTTTATAAAGTTTCGGGCGAAAAAATTGTTGAAGAGCATTTTTTCTCCCAGCCTCTCGCATTATAATCAACTATTAAAAGACAGCATAAATTTTATCTAAGAGATATTCTCAGCCAAGGAAAAACTGTGAAAACTGATCAGCTTATATGCTTATATACTGACCAGCCTTCTAAATATTTCTTTTAAATTAGGGAACAAAAAATATGAACTCTCAAGAAATTATCTCAGCTCTGCAAAAACGCTACGCGGTTAAAACTTTTGATCCGGCAAAAAAAGTCAGCAATGAAGACCTCCATATTATTTTGGAAAGCGGCAGGCTGTCCCCCAGCTCGGTTGGACTGGAACCCTGGAAATTTATAGTTGTAGAAAATCCGGAACTCCGCAAACAAATGAGATCGGCAAGCTATGACCAAACAAAAGTAACCGAAGCTTCCCATATAATTGTAATCACTTATCGGACAGACGCGAGCTTCCTTCCTTCCGAACTTTTGGAAAGAACTTCTAAAACTCAAGGCAAAACCAAAGAAGACCTTTTAGGCCTTCAAAAAATGGCCGAAGGAACTGTTGCCGGAAAAGAACAACTTAATCTTGAGTCATGGCTTAAAGCCCAAACTTATATTCCATTAGGCATTATGATTGAGACCGCTTCGCTTTTAGGCATTGATAATTGCCCAATGGAAGGATTTGACTCAAAGCAAATTAATGAAATTTTAGGGCTTGAGCAAAAAAATCTGCGAGTATCCACAATGCTGGCTCTGGGCTACCGGGGAGACGACGCTTACGCAAAACTGCCGAAAGTCCGAAGGGTGTATAATGAAGTTGTGGAAATTATTAAATAGGCAGATACTCTTTTCCGCTTAATTATTAAACAAAAAAATATGGATGATTTAAACCAAGACCTTTCCGATCAAAAACAAGTAAGCCATGCCTACAGCTGGCTCGGAGAGCACGGACAAATAGATTACGGCCTGCTAAAAAAACTGGCCGAAGACAATACTTCCGAGTCAATTGAACGTTTGCACGAACTGGCGGACGACAACAATATCCCCTATGACGCGGCCACCGACCCAATGCAGCTGGCCGAGGAAATAAACTCTGCCATAGAATCGGATGCCAATGCCGGCGTAGAATAAATATCATAATTTTCACTGATAGCCAGATAATTTTTGTGACTCCAATAGGCTGGTAGGATTAGAAGCTATTATTTACAAAAAATAGAACCCGCGCTACTCGTCCGTTGGGACTTTCGCGCGGGTTCGTTGTTCTCTGTCTGGTGCGAGCGAAATGGTTACTGCTCGATATACTTGACCAGATACTTCTCGTAATACGGATCTGTTTTGTGAACGACTTGAAACCTGCCAGCGCCACCGACGAACGATTCGACGCTAAGAGTCTTGGTGCTGTTGCCTACCCATTCTACGACCTGGATGTCTAGGCCGTTGTTGTTGCGAACGAGCCAAATGCGATTATCCTGAAAAGCAATTAGGTCGTCTTTCGCAAGGGTTGATACCTGCGCAATCAGATTTTGATTGTCGGTTTGCACCTGCGTCGATTGGCCATTCGTGACCGCAACTAACCAAAACAAGGCAAGTGTAATTACGGCGGCAGCTGCAAGAGCCTGCAGAGCGCCTTTTCCGGTAATAAATCCTGAGTAAGCGAATCCGCCACCCATTTCGGTTTTACCTCCTTTTTCCGCTCGGCTTGAGCTACCGAGACTCTAAATCATATCAAAAGAGTACAGAAAAGTCCAGGCAAAATGAGGCGGCCCAATAAATTGAATTTGGTTTTGATCGTCCCACTTAAATAAATAAAAATCACCAATAAACACTGGTGATTTTTATTGTCTCCGCTACGTCGGCAGAATTAGAGATTTTTTTCTTGTAAGCGAATTTAAATAATAGAAGATTTCGCCCAAAAAAATTACTCAAAATTCCACCACTCATCTTTTGCAAACGGCAAGCCAATTTCATAGGCCTCGCCAATTTTTGGCGTCACAATTTCATAATGCATAAATTCAGCGGCTTTTAGCAGCCTTTTAACCGGTTCATTCCACGGATGCACGGAAAGAATAAACTTTGCCCAATGAACGGGAAATAAGACTTTGGTTTTTAAATCCACAGCGGCCTGAGCCGTTTGCTCCGGAAACATATGAATGTATGGCCAATTCTTGCCGTACTGCCCGCATTCCAGCATTGCCAAATCGAACGGGCCGTGGGTTTTTCCAATCTCGGCAAAATGTTTGCCGTATCCGCTGTCCCCTCCCACAAAAATTTTATAGTCAAAAAAATCCAAAACATAAGATGTCCAAAGGGTTTTGTTCCTGACCAAAAACCGTCCGGAAAAATGTCTTGCTGTGGTTGCCGTAACCGAAAGATTGCCTAATACTTCAATTTTCTGATCCCAGTCCAGCTCGGTAATTATTGCCGGATTAAAGCCCCAATATCTCAAATCCGCACCCACCCCAAGCGGCACGATAATTTTTCGAACCCTGTTTTTGAGCTTTATTAAAGTTTCATAACTCAAATGGTCGTAATGGTCATGGGTAAGAAGAAGCAAATCAATAACGGGTATATCTTCCGGCTTATATGGCGTCGCCCCTTTAAACGGATAACCAAAAACCGGTACCGGAGAGGCATTACCAAACAAAACCGGATCAACCAAAACGGAAAAATTTTTATACTTTAAAAAGTAAGATGAGTGCCCAAACCAAACAATAGCAGGGGTAGAGCTCTCTAAATTCTGGAGATTGGTTTTAACCGAAGGAAGCGGTTTGGACGGCTTAATTAATTTTGGCCTGTGGCTAAATTCCAAAAGCATCCTTATATAAGAAACGTCCTCCAGCATCATTTCAGTAGGTTCAATGTTTTTGAATTTTCCGTCAAAGTAATGGGGCGACTGCGCAATTTTGGCCTGATCTTCTTTATCCGGACTCCTGCCTATAGATTTAATCATAAATTTATATTATGCCTGCCGTTACTTGGACCCAGGCGTTGAAGAAGCGGAAGATGTTTCCCAAACAGTAGGACCCGAAACTATATTACCCTGGCTGTCCACCACTACCGCGGAATCGTCAATGGTATTTTGCTCCTCATTTTTTTCCGCGCTGTCATCTCCCAAAAATTTTTCTATAAAATACAGCTGATCGCCCGGGCGCAAAGTGTATTGCTGGTCATGGTATCCGGACTTTTTGGCGGTTAGAGTAATTTGCGTATTTCCGTCTGCCAAGGTTTGCTTGCCCATGGAAAATCCGGCCATGGCATTTTTTGCATCCAGGCTTACGGCATTGCCGGAAATTAAATAAGAGCTTTTATAATAAGATTGGTCGGAAAACTTTTTGCCTCCCGAAGTTTGAGTAGTTGTACTGTTTTGATTGGTAATTGGCGGGGTTTGACTGCTATAGTTTGAGCCGTTGCTGCAGCCTGCGGCAAGAAATAAAACAAAAACTGCGGGGATTATTATTTTGCGTTTTGTATTCATAGATACTATCCTTTCTTGATATTTAATTACTTTAACTTATTCTAACATAAAAATGTATTTCCGTTGCTACTTCCATTCAATTTTGACTCCGAGCAGCCAGGCCAAGTTATTTATTTGTGAAGGGTCTATTATTGCACCTTTAAGGCTTTCTATGTTTACATTTAAGCCGGCAAGTTTGCTTGTCCTAAAATCGGTCCCAATAAGTTTTAAAGCAGCCATTTCCGCTTTGGTTAAATCCGATTCAATAAAAACGGTTCCGGAAAGATCGGCGCCGTAAAAATCCGCTTCTTCCAAAAGGCAATTTTCAAAAGCCACATTTTTGAATTTACTCATGCGGAATTGGGAAAGTTTCAGCTGGCAATTTTTAAACAGCACATTTCTTAAATTTCCTTCAATAATTTTAAAACCGGTCATTCTGCACTTATTAAACTCTGCATTTTCAACCATCGCCTTCTCCAGCTTTAAATTCGCCAAATCACAGCCTTCAAATCTTATGCTGCTGAATTTTACATCCGCAATTTTTGATTGGCTAAAGCTGCAGCCGCTGATTGCGCATTCATAAAATTTTAAGTGGCTTAACACTCTGCCGCTAAAATTTAAACCGGCAAAGCTTAACTGTTCGTAATTGCTTTCATCTTCCAGCGCCAAATTGGCATAGACGCTCAATTCCTTTGGTATAGCTGCGCGCTTTTGTTTGCTAACGTTGCTCATATATTTATTGTACGCTTTTTTTAATTTTGGTGCCACAGCTTTTTATGTATTTTTTTAATACAAAAACCGCTCCGATTTCTCGGAACGGTTTTTGGGAAACTGTTATTTTTTATTTATTCACTAAATCTAATTATCGGAATGGTTATTATTGTTGCCGTTATTGTTATTGTCGCCTTGCCCATTTTCGTTCTGGTCATCGCCATTGTTGTGATGTCCTGTGCCTTTTTGGACCTTTACACGGACAGTGGCGGAAGTTCCGACATTGCCGGCCGCGTCATAGGCCTTTACGAAAATGCTGTGGGTTCTTCTGGAAGAGTTGGCGGTATTCCAGGTAAAGCTAAACGGCGCAACACTGCTGGTGGTAACCTGTTTGCCGTCTATATACAAGACAACTTTGGTTACACCGACATTGTCTGCAGCGTTAACTGTAATTGTCACAATGCCCGAAACCTTAGCCTTGTTTAATGGTGCGGTAATGGATACCGTCGGGCTAATTGTATCGGCTGATGTTCCGGCTCCCAAAGTGGTAACGGACAAAGCCGCGGAAGATGCCGTAGCAGGCGTAGGAGTGGCGCTGTCAGTGGCTTTAACAACATAGCTGTAAGTTGTTGAGGCTGTTAAGCCTGTGTCTGTAAATGAAGCAACGGAAGAAGTTCCAACCGTTACTCCGCCTCTAATTATAGAGTATGAGATTGGAGATGTTCCGCCGGTTGAAGCTGTCCAACTTAAAGCGACGCTGGTCTGAGTAACGCTGGCAGCAAGATTGCTTGGAGCTGTTAATGCCGTAGGAACAGGAACCGCTAAAGTGGTCACGGACAAAGCCGCGGAAGATGCCGTATTGGCAGTTGGCGCTTCACTGTCGGTAGCTTGAATCACGTAACTATAAGTTGTGGATGCCGTTAAGCCGGTATCCGTAAACAATGCTGTCGCTGATGTACCAACTACTGTGCCGTTTCGCAAAATTGAATAAGTTAGCGGCGCCAGGCCTCCGCTGGAAGCTGTCCAGGTTAAAGCCGCGGTAGTCTGGGTAGGTGTGGCAGCCAAATTAGTCGGAGCTGTTAATTGAGTTATTAGACTTCCAATTAAATACGGGGGCAGAGCGGCAACGCCTGCCGCGTTATGGATAGCGTCAAATATAGTGGTGGCGTCGGAGCCGCAATATGCCACAATGGCACTGCCGCCAGGATGAATAGGAATAAAGGTTGTTACATCATATACCTGGCCGGCAATAATCAACCAGCAATTTGAAGCTACGTTATGCGTGGCCACTTGTGCGGCCGTGTATCCGGTTGCCGCAAAAGTGCTGGCCGGTACTGCCGTAAGAGCCATAAGCCCCATGGCCGAAGCCATTATTATAGAAAACAGTTTTTTCATAAATTTTTGTCCTTAATTATTTTTTAAACTATTACTTTTTATAAATCTCTGCATTTTAGTCCACTCGACCTTTTCATATACATACTATCGCCACTCTGCTGATAATGTTTCTAATTTCTTTTCCTCATTTGCCGGAACAATATTTTAAATATTACTTCCAAAAACATCAAAAAGATTGCTGAAACAATTTAATCTTTGGGTCGATTAATCAACTGTAGGTAAAAGAAAATCTTATTTATCCCTTAAATTTTTAAACAACATAGCACCAATTTAATTGGTATTTCTTGTTTTATAACAACAAAAAGAAAGGCATAATTATGAACAAGTTAAACAACTTTTTTAGCAATTGGAAAGGGTCAAATTTATTTCTGTCAACGTTCATCGGCTTAAGTGTTATTACTTCAACAGCGGCCGCCAGCGGCGGTATTAAAAATTTTAGTTTTTTTAATTCTGGGACAAAAACCGAAGGAAATGCGGGACAGGTACTGGGGGCCACTGTTCAGGCACAAACTAATACCGAGCCTCAGATATCAGCTGACTCTGCTTTAACCCAAACAGAACCTCAAGTTTCCGCGCCTGCTCCTGTTATCATAAATGTTAAAAAGGTCTCAACAGGAGGAGGAACAATTAAAACTCAAACATACAACCAAACCGCGGCCGACTTAAGCGGCACAAGCGATACTATAGATGTCCAGGCCACCGCAACTTCGGCCGACACGTATTCCACCACAACCTCAACAGACCAAAGTTCCGTTACCTTGAAAACTTTTAATCCCCAAACCTTGGCCCTACACAAGCAAACCGGCGACTGTTATGTGGCTTACGAAGGAAGGGTCTACGATGTCAGCACCCAAGCAGTATGGAATAACTGTACTTATGGCGTTGTGGGTGGAGCGGATGTTACAGCGGCTTTCCCCAATGCGGAAAATTATTTTTCCAGCCTGCCTTTAGTTGGCACCTATTATGACCCAAGCATTGCTACGGCAGCCGCGGCGGCCAACAATGCCAACACCAACACCGCAAGCAACACCACCAACAATTCATCCGGCAATACAAGCAGCAGTACCTCTTCCACTTCCGGCAGTACAACCAAAACCACAACAACCACCACAACTGACGGCGGAAGCAAAACACACACCGGCGGCAAATCCGGCGGTTCAAGACACAACGACGATTAATCATTCTTTAAACGCACATATTTATGAAAAAAATTATTGTAGCCACTGTTTTGGGATTATTTTACGCGGCCAATATATTTTACGAACGCGGACACACGCAGGAGTTGAGCATGGCCACAATACCTCAAATAAGTTTAACAACGCAAACTAATACTTTAAGCACCGGCACTCAAACCACAGGTTCCGGCGATCCGCCGCAAACGGTACAACCAACCACAAACACAGCTCAGGCGGCCAAAAGCGCGCCCGCGGTGCAGCAACAAATAACTCAACAGACCGGACAAATTCAAACTGCCAACGCCAAAACTGTCTTAGCTCAGGCTCCCAGTTTAAGCCAAACCGTAGCTCCCGCGGCTGCCAAGCCTGTTGTGGCCGCACCGCCAGTAACACAATCCGTGCCCCCTCCAGCCCCCGGACATGTTTATACTCAGCAGCAAACCACAGCCGCTGCCACAACAACAACGCCGCCTCCGGCCGGTCAAACTCAACAAGGACAATATAAAAACGGCACCTATACCGGCACCAGCGTGGATGCTTTGTACGGCTTTGTTCAAGTCCAAGTTACCGTACAAGGAGGTCAAATTACCAACGTAACATTTTTGAGTTATCCGAACGATAACCCGACTTCCCTGCAAAAGAGCACCAAAGCCACGCCTATTTTAGCCCAAGAAGCTGTTACCGCGCAAAGCGCCAATGTACAGGCAGTTAGCGGCGCCACAGAAACCAGCAAAGCTTTTGTTACCTCTCTCACCTCAGCTTTAACTCAAGCCAAAGTGTAGGATAGGTAAATTTCTAACTGACCAAATTGGTCCAATTAACCTAAAAAACCAAATTTCCAAAGAACAGCCAGTCCTTAAACAATTAAAAATCAGCCATTTGGAATTATTTAGTATAATTAGAATAATTTTTCAGCCATGCTAAATTTTGTAGACAGCTTTCTTGACCGCATTACAATGTACAGGATCGTATTATACAGTCTTATTTTTTTGCTGCTTGTTTCTTTAGGCTTAAGCCAATTCGGCCTTTTACCCTTTACTCCCGGAGCCCTGCTTTTTTCCACCGGCATGCTGCTTATATACTGCTGGCTGGCCAATGCCTTATTCGCCAAAATTTTTCGGGTGGATGCCAACGCGGAATCAATTTACATTACGGCACTTATTCTGGCATTAATTATCCAACCGCCGGATTTGGGAGCATTTACGGCTTCCCTGCCGTTTTTAATTTGGGCCGCAATTTGGGCCATGGCCTCAAAATTTATTTTCAACATAGGCAACAAACATTTATTTAACCCGGCCGCTTTTGCCGTAGTTATGACTGCCCTAACCATAAACCAAGTTGCCACTTGGTGGGTAGGAGGTCCAATTTTGCTTTACCTCACCGTTCCCATTAGTTTCTTAATTATCAGAAAAGTTCGCCGCTTTGATATGGCTTTTGCCTTTTTAGGCAGCGCTTTTTTAACTATGGTTCTGTTGGCATTGGGCCACGGCAACATTCAGAATACCCTAATCCAGACGGTCTGCTACACGCCTTTGGTTTTCTTTGCCGGGATTATGTTAACCGAGCCTTTAACCCAGCCGTCTGACAGAGGCAGCCGAATAATTTACGGCTTCCTAATTGGTTGGCTTTTCGTACCCAAAACGCATTTCGGCAGTTTCTATTTTACTCCGGAAATGGCTTTGCTTATCGGAAACCTGTATGCTTATTTTGTCAGCCCCAAAGGCCGGCACGTGTTTAAGCTAATCAGCAAAAAGATTGTCGGCGAAGGAGTTTATGATTTTGAGTTTGAAACTCCCAAAAAATTGAACTTTTTGCCCGGCCAATACATGGAATGGACTTTAGGCTTAAAGAGAGGCGATGACCGGGGCAATAGGCGCTATTTCACTTTAGCTTCTTCTCCCACGGAAGAAAAACCTTTACTGGGAATTAAATTCTACTCAGACCCCAGCCGCTTTAAGCAAGAAATGATGGACATGCCAATCGGCAAGGAAATTACCGGCGGCCAGCTGGCCGGAGATTTTGTCCTGCCAACAAATCCGGAAAAAAAACTGGTCTTTGCGGCCGGAGGCATCGGCATTACCCCGTTCCGCAGCATGCTGAAATATTTAATAGACAAAAACGAAAAGCGCGAAATTACCGTTTTATATTCCAACCGGGCATATGAAGAAATTGTTTACGCGGACGTTTTGCAGGAAGCTTACGACAAACTCGGCATCAATACTCTTTTTACCTTAACCGATCAAAAAAAGATACCACCGGATTGGCAGGGCCATAAAGGCTACTTTGGCGGTAAAGATATTGCCCAAGCTGTGCCGGATTACAAAGAGCGTACGTTTTATATTTCCGGCTCCCATAATATGGTAAGCGGTTTTAAAGAAGCCCTGATTAATTTGGGGGTCAGCCGAAACAAAATAAAAACCGATTTTTTCCCAGGACTGGTTTAAAAAACCGCCTCTGCAGCGCAGGGAGGTTTTTTATTAACTGCCGCCATTACATACATTCATACTTTGGCGTATGAATGTATGTAATGGAAAAAAATTAAATTTGCAAATTTCTATTGGTACTGAATGTATAGAGGAATCGGACTAATTTTCAGCAAATCTTCAGGCTGAAGCATGGGCCCGTTTTTAATATCATTTTTATAAAACAGCTTAAACCCGGCAAACTGCACGGGTTGTTTATATATATACTGCTTGTAGGTATTCAGCTTATTGGCTTGGCCGCCAAAGCCGTCCATATCCATAACAATTTGCACTTCCGGAAGAGGATTTATGTTTTGAAAATTGGTTACCATTTTTTGGGTAAAGCGATGGATAACCAAAATTTTTGGGGTCAGATTATTTTTCTGCACAACTTTAGCCAAGAAATTTGCCGCATAATTTATATCCGCAGCATCCAAGGTTCCGATGGCTGTTCCGGGACGCTGCCCGGCGCTCATGGCAAACTCCGGATCTATTCCCAAATGTACGTTCGGCATTTTTAAATATTTTTCCAATCGGGGTATTTCACTCTGCACATTGCTCTGCCCGAGCTGAATATCCAAAAAAACAAGACCGTTAATTTTTTCCGCCATGGCCAAAACTTTATCTATTTCCGAATCCGGCATGCGCGCCCGATACTCGCCGTCGCGCCCGGGTCCGCCCTGTGCCACAACCGCAATATAGTGCAGCGCGGGAATTACCGGAGTGCTTGGGTCGGCCAGTTGCCATTTTTTAACTTCCACATCCAGCCGGCTAAGCATCTCGCTCTCCGGATACTCTCCCAGCACCCCCATATTTTTAGAATACAAATTTCCGTAATACGCAACAATTCTATTAAAAGGAAGCAGGGCTCCGAAATTCGGGTACACAGTTTTTACCGGCCAGAGAACGGAAACGGTTGAAGAGGTGGTTGTGGACGCCGGCGGATTATTGGCAATCTCATTTAACTTTTTATTGTATGCCGCGATATCAAGAGAAGGAGCAGTTATCGGCGCCGTTATTTCGGCAGACTGCACCTGTGCCGGATTTTCTGTTCTCACTGGCTGTTTATGCCAAAAAAACTTTGGAACTAAAATTATTGACGTAAAAATCAAGCCGGCCAAAATGAAAAATAACCAAAAGTATTTACTCTTTGAAAAATGCGCTTTATTTTCTTCCAAACCGTCCAGCATAAAATTATTACAGCTTCTTTAACTGATATCATTATACACCTTTTCCAAATCTGCATACCCGGCAATTGAAGGCCGGGTGATTTTATGATAATATAAATGAACCAAAAAGGGAAAGAGGACACATGAATCAGGACGGACAGAATAGCAACGGATTTATCAGCAGGCTGCGCGCAGCTTTAAAGGGCAGCGGTAACGGCCGCCATCAGGAAAGAAGACTGCAAAACGCAATTCAAAAGATTGCCATAAAACACCAAGCCGATGCAAGCTCTCAAGGGATATCGCGGGCTGTGAGCAAAAAACTGCAGCACTTCAATCTGAGTGAAGAAGAAAGACAAGGTATTATTGCGAAAATCTTTCAGGCGAGAGGATAATTCTCCCTAAAACCCAATAATTCTATCGCCCGACAATCCATTCAGCGGGACGCACTCCGTCGTCCCGCAATCTTTTTTGGCTCAAAAACAATTTTTGGTCTGAAAAAGGTTTGCACCTATTACTAAAAACCCGCCGTAATGGCG
>CAIWKW010000153.1 GCA_903913365.1 Candidatus Doudnabacteria bacterium
ATAGAAAGGGAACAGCCCCTTGCCGATTACGCTTTGCGGGTAGTTGTAAAAGAAGGCAACCGAACTTATTCCGTAAAAAAACTTTCCTTTGCCTATGTAAAGCGCTTAAAGTAGCAGATGTAGCGAGAATGGAGCATCTGGACAAAAAAGATTGCCGCGTCCGGCCTTCGTAGCCGATAATTAGGGTAGACAATCAACCTAAAGTTAATTTAATAAACAGCTTTTAGTATTTATTTATTCTGAACTTCGGCGGAGTAGGCTCGTCCCGATAAATCGGGACTCCCTGCCTGCCGGCTGGCAGGCTCGCAATGACACACCAGAAATTTATGGCCACAAAACAATCCACAATTAATTATTTGCTGGACCAACTTGGCGGTCTTTCCGATGTTCGGGCGCTTAAAATGTTTGGCGAGTACGCGCTTTATTGCCAAAACAAAGTTGTGGCCTTAGTTTGCGATGACGAACTGTTTGTAAAAATTACGGACGCGGGAAAAAAATTTTTAGGGGACAAGTACGAGGAAGGTTATGCCTATAAGGGGGCTAAGGCGTCTATGCACGTGCCGGGCGATCTTTTGGAAGATCGCGCGTTTCTTTGCAATTTAATTGAAATAACGGCCAAAGCCTTGCCAATGCCAAAGCCAAAACTATTGAAAAAGCGCTGGAAATGATATACTTTAAGTATGAACAGCGGACTGCATCATCAGC
Organism: Candidatus Doudnabacteria bacterium; assembly: GCA_903913365.1. Taxonomy (GTDB): domain Bacteria; phylum Patescibacteriota; class Doudnabacteria; order UBA920; family UBA920; genus PALSA-1336. The sequence continues at coordinate 706 of CAIWKW010000153.1, forward strand.
ATATTAGAAAAAGAATTTACAAGAATTTGGAACAGTTTCCCAATCCCAACCCCAAAATTAGATTTTTGGACAGGTTAATTTTTGTAATTGGGGCGCTTGGACCAATTGCCACAATACCGCAGGCTTATACCATTTTTGCCCACCATAGCGCAGCCGGCGTTTCCTTTTTTTCCTGGTTTGTCTATTTTTTGTTTTCCATTGTCTGGCTGGTGTACGGGATTGTACACAAAGAAAAAGCGATAATTTTTTCTTACTCACTTTGGATTATTATGAACGGCCTGGTGGCTTTTGGCGCCATAATTTATCGGTAATTAATTTTTAAATTTATGGCAAGAGGTACAAATTTTGAAGGAGCAAGGGGTGGCGATGAAATGGCGGCCAATAAAGGCGGTTCCGACCCTTTAAATCAGCCGGATTTCACGAAGCAGACTGAGATGATAAATTACAGAACTTTTGCTATTCCCCGAAACGACAGTTTAAGACTAAAAAAACTGCTCCCCGGAGACGTAACCACTTATACCGTAAACCTTAAAAACAACGAACTAAACCCTAAAGAAATAATAAAATTGGAAGGCGATACTACTATTTGGGCTAAGGTTATTTCTGTTTCTACGGAAAAAAATAATAAATCTACAATTGAAATTAAGCTTGTTCCTCCTCAAAAAGAAACCAAATGATATGAGCAAACAACTGCTAAAAGACAGTCTTTTTTGGGGCTTTATTCTTTGGCTTATTGGCTACACCCTTGGCATAGCTCTGTTTTTTGTTATGCAGGCTTTACTGGTCGGCTGGGCAATTTTGCCCATTGGCACCGTAATTACTTTTTGGGTTTTGCTGAAAAAGGTAAAAGGAGATTCGTTTTTGTATTTTTTGGTTTTGTCCGTTACCTGGACTCTGCTCGCAATTATTTTGGATTACATCTTTTTGGTAAAAATGATTAAACCCGCGGACGGATATTATAAGGCGGATGTTTATTTGTATTACGCTTTAACTTTTATTTATCCGCTTATGGCTTTTTGGCTAAAAGCCCGCAGGCGCGAAAAATCGGCCAATAGTGTATAATGACACTATATTAATAGGGATTAAACTAATAGGCAGATTCTGCCTGGAATACAATCGGTAAAAAATATATGGGAAATTTTCAGGGTGGCGGCAATAGAGGTTCAAGTTTTCATGGAAGCAGCGGAGGCAGGCCTCCGTTTCATAAAAAAAGTTTTAATAACGACGGCCCTCCCACAATGCACAAAGCAATTTGCAGCGAGTGTGGAAATGAATGCGAAGTGCCGTTTCGGCCAACCGGCGAAAAACCGGTTTACTGCAACAACTGTTTTAGCGCCAAAAGGGCGGAAGGCAATGACCGCGGTCCGCGCAGGGACTTTGGCGACAGAGGACCCAGAAAATCTTTCGGCGACAGGCCGAGCTTTGGCTCCGGCCCGCGCCCGGGTTTTACTCCGGCTCCGGCAAACGACGAGACCAAAAAACAGCTGTCTGAAATTAGCGGCAAGCTGGACCGTTTGGTTAGCATAATGGATAAAATGTACAACGCGAGCAAACCGGCCGCAGCAGTAGTGCCTGCAGTAAAATCTGTAGAGACTGCAAAGTCTGCCGCAGTAAAAACAGAAGTAAAAA
>CAIWKW010000154.1 GCA_903913365.1 Candidatus Doudnabacteria bacterium
AAAAACCGCAGGTTGCAAACATTTCTTCCGGAGCGCCCTTGGAAACCATCAACCGTCCTTTTGATGTTTGGACCACAACCGAATCGCGCTTGCGCTGGTAGTCAAAAGGAATTTCATCAATTTTTTTATATTGGGAAATGTCAAACGTCTTAAAATCTTTTACTGCAACGTCCAAAGGATTTTTAAAGCCGCTTCTAAAGCTGCTGGAAATAAAAGCCTTTTCAAAAATCTCTTCATCGGCCACGCCTTCGGCGTTTACATATTTAACCAGCTCAATCCTGTCTTCGGTTAGCGTGCCTGTTTTATCGGTGCAGAGCACGTCCATGGCACCAAAATTTTGGATTGAAGTGAGTTTTTTTACAATTACACCGTGCTTGGACATAGCCAGAGAGCCTTTGGAAAGATTCAGGTTAATAATCATAGGCAAAAGCTCGGGAGTCAGTCCAACGGCCAAGGCCGCGGCAAATAAAAATGATTCCAAAATATAAGCGCTGCCTTTTAGGACGGCATTAACCATGAAGATGAAGATAACCAAAATAAAAGTTATCTTCATAATTAAATAGCTAAAATCTTTTATGCTCCGGTCAAACTCCGTGGGCCTTTGTCTTTCTTCCAAGCTTTCGGCAATTTTGCTGAACTTAGTTTTTTTACCGGTTATCTGAACCAGCATTTTTCCGCTGCCGGTAATAACGCTGGTGCCCAAAAATACGGAATTGTTCTCCTGTTTTTCCGAAGGAAAAGATTCGCCGGTTAACGATGACTCGTTCAAAAATAAATCCTTGGCCAAAATTACTTTGCCGTCCGCAGGGATAACGTCGCCGGCTTCCATTTGGACCACGTCTCCGGGAACAATCAGCCTGAGAGGGAGCTGGAGCAATTTTCCGTCCCTGAATACCTCGGCCAAAGTTTCCACTTTTGCTTTTAAATCTTCCGCGGCTTTTTGCGATTTATACGTGTTAAAAAAATCCAAAGCCACCGACAATATAACTATTAAAATAATAATCGCCGCACTTACCGGATCTCCGGTAATTGCAGAAATTGTTGCCGCAAAAACCAAAATCAAAACCAGCGGATTTCTAAACTTCAGCAAAAAAGCCAAAAACCCGGAAAGCCTTTTGCTTTCCGCAATTTCATTGTAGCCATATTGGCTTAATCTCCGAGCCGCTTCTTTGCTCGTAAGCCCTGAATTGATATTTGTTTCAGGCATAGTATTTGGACATCTTAATTCTAGCACAAAAAAAATCGGCTGGCGCCAATTTTTCTTGTTTTACAAATTACCTAAACAAAAGCTTATTCTACATTCTACATACTGTTATGGACAATCTCAATTTTTGCCCCCAGGCTTTTTAAGCGGGTAACCAAATCTTCATAACCCCGGTTGATTGAATATACATTGCGCAAAATCGATTCGCCTTTGGCGGCCAGCATGGCAATTAAAATAATAGCGGCCGGGCGCAAAGCCGGAGGGCAAATAACTTCCGCTCCGCGAAGCTCCGTAGGCCCTTCAATGTAAACCCTATGAGGATCGGCCAAAATTATATTGGCCCTTAATTTATTTAGCTCCATATAATAAATAGCGCGGTTTTCGTAAACCCAATCATGAATTAAAGTGGTACCTTTGGCCTGCGTGGCAATTGGGACAAAAAACGGCAGGTTGTCGATATTCAGCCCCGGATACGGCAGGGGATGAATTTTTTCTTCTAAAGCCGTTAATTTCGAAGGCAGTGTTTTTATATCAACCAAATTGGTAATGCTATTATTGCTTTTGTAACGTTTTAAAATTTGATAGCTGAACCCCATTTTTTCAAGTTTAAGCAACTCCAAATCCAAAAAATCAATCGGACAGCGCTCTATTACAAAAGATGAATTGGTTGTGGCTGCCAAAGACAAAAACAGCATTGCTTCTATGGGGTCTTCGCTTAAATAAAATGTAACTTTTTGATGGATATTAGGCTTGCCGTAAATTTTTAAAGTCGAAGTACCTATGCCTTCAATTTCTACCCCTAAAAGCACCAAAAAATTACACAAGTCCTGAACCATATAATTGGATGAGGCCAATTTAATGGTTGTGACTCCGCTAATTTTAGCCGCGGCCATAATCGCGTTTTCGGTAACGGTGTCACCCATTTCATAAAGCACCACTTCGGCCGGTTTTAATTTATTGGCCGAAACCGAGTAATGATCGTGCAAAGTTTTAATGTTGACCCCCAATTTTTCCAAAGCAAACAAATGCGGGCGCACCGTGCGCTCTCCCAGCTTGCAGCCGCCGGCCAAAGGCAGGTTGAAATGCTTAAGCAAATGGGCCAAGGGTCCAAGGAGCATTAAAACGCTGCGGGTTTTTACGGCAGCCTCTTTATCAATTTTTTCAATATTTATTTTTTTGCCCGGGTTAATTTCCACATCGGACCCCTGCCATTTTACAGAGACCCCGATGCTTGTCAAAACCTCAATTACCCTATAAACCTCTTCAATTTTAGGTACATTCTTAAGCACTGTTTTGCCGCTGTTTAAAAGGGAAGTACAAAGAAGGGACACGGCCGCATTCTTCGAAGTATTAACTGAAATCTTGCCGGAGAGCTTATGTCCGCCCTCAATTTTAAAATTTACCGACTTGTCCGCCAAAGTGATAATTTCTTGATTAAGCGCCGAGCTGATTTTAGCAAGCATTTGCGTGGTTAAATTTTGCTGGCCATTTTCCATTCTGGCCACTGCCGATTGACTGGTATGCAAAGCTTTGGCAAAATCGCTTTGGGTAAAACCCTTAAGCTCCCTTGCTTCCGCTATAAACCGGCCAATTTTTTCCCTGTCCTTTAAAATAGAGTTCATAAATATGTATTATATGATATATAGTATCATAATACTAGCATAAATATACTTCTTGG
>CAIWKW010000155.1 GCA_903913365.1 Candidatus Doudnabacteria bacterium
AAAATTTGCCATATGACAAAATATTTAAAAATTGTGCTGCTAATATTATTCGTTCTTGCGATAATTTTCGCCATACTTATATACAAAGGTCTATTTTTTTCCGGCTCGCGCACCACTGTCACCCATTTTTCTTCCCCTTCCGCCGATTCCCTTGAAGGCTACTTTAAAAAATCCCAGGAACTGGCCAAGGAAAACTCTCCAGTATCGACCACAACCTTTTTGGCCGTAGGCGATATTATGCTTAGCCGCAACGTGGCCGCCGTTATTAAGCAATCCGGCAATATTAATTTGCCGTTTGAGCAAATGGCAGACACGCTCAAATCGACTGATTTTAATTTTGCCAACTTGGAAAGCCCGTTTTATCCAATTAACCAAAATTGCTTTACAGGCGGCGACGCCGGCATTATAGGTGGAAATTCTCTGATATTTGGTTCTCCTTGCCGATACGTTACCGGCTTGCGTGACTATAATTTTAAAATCTTAAACCTGGCAAACAACCACGCTCTCGATCAGGGAGTTAAGGGGCTGGATTATACTCTTGCCCTGCTATCCGATCCAAACATTGCCATAGAGTATACAGGAGCCGGGAAAAATTTGGACCAAGCCTGGCAACCGGCCGTAATGGAAACTAAAGGCATAAAAATTTGCTTTATTGGCGCTTCGTATGCTTCGGCCAATGACAGCGGCAATACAAAAAATGATTTCGTAGCCCGCATTGAGGATTTAAATTATTTAAAATCGGCAATAACAACAGCCAAAGGAGTGTGTAACTTTACCGTGGCGGCTATGCACGCCGGAACGGAATATACCAGAACACCCAACGCTGCCCAAATTAAATTTGCCCATGCCGCGATTGATTATGGCGCGGATATGGTAATCGGCTCCCACCCCCACTGGGTGCAAACCATTGAAAAATACTGTCCTGCTGTCCCATCTTCTCCTGGCGAGGAGAAGATGTCCGGCACTTTGCCCATGGATAAAACTAGGCAAAGCGACGAACAGATAAGGTCGACCTGTAACAATCCCAAATACATTTTCTATTCCCTGGGCAACTTTATTTTTGACCAAGCCTGGAGCCAGAATACCAAAGAAGGACTAACCTTAAAAATCCAAATTTCCAAAGCCCAAGTCCAAAGCCCGATGGATTCAAAGGCGGCGAGCCTGGACGATTTGCAAGGCACTAGGCAGCAGGCAAAATTGGATTTTATTCAACTGGTTCCTATAATAATAGATAACTCCCAACCCCGTCCGGCAACCGACGCGGAAGCAAAGAAAATTTTGCAAAAAATCGGCCAAACGGAAACAATTTTAAAATAATTTGGTTGCTCGTTATTTGACAAATCTTTCTTCTCTCTGTAAAATCACAAAAGTAATACCGATATACTGATGCATGCGGATGAAACTGATAATACCGATGCGTTTATAATCAGTATTATCCGTATCATCAGTATTAATCCGTATATCGGTATCTTAATTTACTTTATGAGCAAACCATTAATAATTGTTGAGTCTCCGACCAAAGCGAAAACCATTTCGCGTTTTTTGAACGGCGAATATATAGTGGAAGCGAGCATGGGGCATGTGCGCGACTTGCCCAAGAGCAAAATTTCCATAGATACCAAAAATAATTTTGAACCCACTTATATTATTCCGCCCAAAGCCAAAGAGATTGTAGCCAAATTAAAGGCCGAGGCCAAGACGGCCTCCTCTATTATATTGGCAACTGATGAAGACCGCGAAGGAGAGGCTATTTCCTGGCATTTGGTTCAGGCTTTAGGTTTGGGAGACGAAGCGGAAATTGCCAAAGGCAAGGAAGATAAGCGGATAAAGCGCATTGTTTTCCACGAAATTACCAAATCCGCCATACAGGAAGCGCTAAAGAACCCGCGCGATATAGACTTAAATTTAGTTGACGCCCAGCAGGCCAGAAGAGTTCTGGACCGCTTGGTTGGCTACGAACTTTCCCCGTTTTTATGGAGAAAAATTCGCTATGGCCTTTCGGCCGGCCGCGTGCAGTCTGTTGCCGTAAGAATTATCTGCGACAGGGAAGAAAAAATACGCAAATTTGTCTCACAAGAATACTGGCACATCACGGCACAACTGGAAGGGGAAAATCCTCCTCCGTTTGACGCCCGCCTTACTAAAGTCGAAGGGAAGAAGGCAAATATAGCGAACGAATCCCAATCGTCAGAAATTTTAGAGTACCTGAAAGCAGTTCCCTTTATTGCGGCTCATTGTGAACTGGTCGGATGTAGTTTTTTAAGAACCGCCTACGATGTACGTTTTATCAGGGAGACATTTAATTTATATAAGAAATGC
>CAIWKW010000156.1 GCA_903913365.1 Candidatus Doudnabacteria bacterium
ACCATTTATTTTAATATTTATCTTGTAAATAAATGGTATACAACCGTTCACCTAGTGTCAATGTTTAAAAAGTATTAGAAAATTTATCAATTTTAATATACTTATCCACTTTTTTTGAATCAAAAATAAGCCTCGATAGGCTTATTTTATACCTTTTTGTTGATTTTGGCTATTTATTCCAATAACATTTCGGGCATTCCCAGTATTCTTCAAACTTATACGGAATAGGGCTTTTGTTCATAACTTGAAAAGATCGTCCCAAAATTTTTGATTCGTGTGAGCCGGCTTTTACAGCTTCGTCTAAAGCCCTTTTTGTAAAAAATGGAATCTTGCCAAAATAATGGCCACCACTATAGCCTTTGGAGTAAACTAATACGTGGATCGGTTTTTTACACAAAGAACAGATTCTATTTAGCCTTTTTGTTATAATTTTACGCATAGCTAATTAAAGACGGTTGCTTGCGTAAAACGTTACAAAGGTTGATAAAGTGCTTGAAAAGGTTTATGATATAAATATATTTGGGGCAACCCACTAATCCTTCGCTTAAAATACGGGGGTGACGAACTTAAATTAAAATGGTTTACCACAAGGTAAGCTCCGAGGCCCCGAGAAATCGGGGTCGTTTTGTTCAAAGCTCCAACCACCCCACCCCGCTAATGCGGGGTACTCTTCCTTTGTAAGGAGGAGAGGCTCGGTTACAGCAGGTTTTGCTCTTTAAAGCTGGCATGTCCCCCGCTGGTTACGATTACATGGTCCAAAACTTCTATGCCTAGGAGGCGGCCACTGGCGCAGAGGCGCTTGGTTACGGCTAGGTCTTCGTTGCTGGGCTCCAGACTGCCGGAGGGATGGTTGTGGGCTAAAATGACGTGTGCGGCTAAATGTTTTATGGCAGGCTCAAATACTTCGCGCGGGTGAATAAGGCTGGCATTAAGCGTGCCAACGGAAATTATTTCGCGCTGAATTTCCTGATTTTGGGTATTTAAAAAGAACACCAAAAAGTGCTCTTTCTTGCTATTGCGAACATCCTTTAATTGCTCCCACACTTCGCGCGGGGAAAGTATTAGAGCTGCTTGCTTGTCTTGAAGCAAGCGGCGGCCAAGTTCAAACATGGCCACAATTTCGCAAGCCTTGGCCGGTCCAATGCCGTGAATGTTTTTTAAATCTGTAAAATTCGCATTTGCCAGTTTATTTTCCGGAAATTGTTTTAGAATTTTTTTGGAAAGGTCCAGCACCCCGGTTCCTTTTGGACCGGTGCGCAGCAGAATTGCTAAAAGTTCGGCACTCGAAAGTTTTTCCGCTCCGTATTTTTCCAGTTTTTCCCTTGGTTGTTCAATTTTGTGTATGTTTTTCAAAGACATAAAATAATATTAGGTTATAGTGCTTAATATTATAAAACTTAAGACCATGGAAACTGCCTCTCTATTGCGGCACCATTTCCTCATCGGGGGTTTTTACGGGCTTAAAATGGAACATGGTGGCTTTGTGGCGGATAAGGCTCTCCTCCATTTCCGCAATGCCAACAACCAAAAATTTTTCATTTTGTCCCAAATCTTTTAAAGGAATATTGCTGCGTAAAGACGGGCGGCCATTGTAAATGCGGGATTTAAAATCCTCCACGCCGTACTTTAATTTTAAATTTAAAATATGCTCCATAAATTTTTCCACGGACGCACGGCCTTCGCTTAGCAGTTTGTTGGCGTCTTTGCCGGGCATGTGTCCAATTACTTCCCCTTCGCAGGTAAAGGTGATGGAGCTTAAATTAAAACTGCCCTTATGCTTTTGGCCATACAGTAAAAGAGTTGCAAGAGGAGCCAGCTCGTATTGCCAGGCGGTTACATCTATAAGCAGGTTAAGGGAATTTTTTTCTCTGCTGGCAACGCTGTCGGCCGTTCGCTTTACGTACAGCTTGTCGGTTCGGCCGTATACCCGCCAATCTATGGCTTTGGAATCCATACCTTCCTGGTAAGGCGCGTAATCTATAAAGTCGGCTCCGGCTTCGGGACGCGGCTGCCGCGAAGTGCTGTGGGAATTTAGTCCCATCTTCTCCCCTACTTCCAAAACCCTAAATATATTGTCCAGGCTGGCTTGGCCAATTTTGTCCAAGCGTTCAATTTTCTCCAAAAACATGCGGCGGGATTCGTCCATTACGGCTTTAACCTGGGCGGTTATACTTTTTTTAAAACTTTCGCGCATTTTATTACTGGCTAAAACCTCACCGAGTTTTTTTACGGTTTCCCTCAAATTTAAACCTTCCATTTCAGCCTCGGCCATGGCTTTGTTCCAGCGCTTTTCGGCCAATAAAGAAAAAATAAGAGTGCTAACGTCGGTCGGGTCTTCATCCAAAAAATATTCGGAGATGCGCATAAATCTAATGTAGTCAGCCTTTTGACTGGCGCTTAAAAGCATAATTTCTTTAAGCGGAAAAAGCTTTTCCATATCAGGCCTCTCCTTATAGGCTCGTTCAATTATTGTGGAGAGTTGCTTATTATGCTCGGAGCTCTCCGCTTGTTCCAAATTCGGGGTTTCGCCCAAAAAATCTTTTAACGCTTTTACGGTTTCCTCGGAATGTTTGTTACTCACTTTTTTTGCCAGCATTACGCTTAGGCGGTTGATTGCCACAAGCGTACCGGCAATTCCCCCAATTAAACCCAAAAGTAAAAGAATAAACGCGGCGGAAAACGCAGCAAGAGATTCCGCGTCCGGATCTATTTCGGAAAGTTTATCGGCCATATTTTTCACAAGTTTCGATGTCATTTCCAGCTTTTCGCGCTGCTCTTTGCTGAAGTCCATTCCTTCTGTTGAGCCAAATTTCGCGTACTCCGGATTTTCCAAAATTTTCTCCAGCGCCAGCCGGAATGTCTCGTAATGGCTTAAAAGCTCCGGGCCTTTTGTGCCGGACATGTTTTGGACTAAACCGTTAAGCAGCACATAATCCTCCGGCAAGAATTTTAAATTAAGAAAAGATTTTTCCGGCAGAGCAGTGGTTTCAAAGGTTTCCGGATCGCTATTTTTGTTAAACATTATCAACTTGGCGTGAGCCGGGTTCTGGTTTAAGACGCCGTTTCTTTCGGGCAGGCCAACGGCAATAAGCCCTTTGTTACCGGAGTCGTTAAGCAGCCCGGCCGCGTAAAGCGAAAGCATATCGCAATCGCCAACTTTAATGGCGCCAATTTTTTCTTCCAAATTGCCGGGCATTTTACTCAGCATAATGCCTAGCTGGCTGCTGGTTACGTAGGTGAATTTTTTTAAATGTTCCGTAAGCACCTGCTTTTGTTTTTCCAAAGGCGCGTTTTTTAGATTATAAATAACCTCCGCCTGGTCTGCGGACCGGTTTATTTCCTTTTGGTTAGGCTGAGTATCTTCAAACTCTTCATTTATTTTAACCACATGGTATTTAATGACCACATCGGCCGCATTTTTTTTAAAAATTATGGCTTGGCTGCCGCTGTCAAAAAAATATTCCGGAGCGTTTTTGGATACGCTGTCCAATTCGGCCGCGTAACCCACGGGAGTTGGTAAGGATATTTCCTCATTTTCAAAAACTAAAAGTGGTACGGTTGTAACTTCGGCGTGCGACCACCAGCCGTCGTGCCTTATAATTTCTCTGTCGGTTTCCATTGTTCCGGCATCGGCACGGCGATAGGTGTTGGTTGTCCAAAGCGGGTCGCTTAAATTATTAAAATAAGAAAAGTGAATTTTGGCAAAAGGAAGCGCCTTGCCGTGGCGTCCGGGTTCTTTGCCGTCATCTTCCATATCCGGAGTGGCGCTATGGCGCTCGCGATGAATCGGGGGGTAGTTTTTTTCCTGGTTCTTTTTGGGCGAGGCTTTTTGTTCTTGCTTTTGCCCCTGTTTTTGCACAGATTGCCACAACTCAGTTCCAAGACCGGATACTGTTAAAAGGGCCGCTACGGCTGCAAACCTTTTTACTATTACTTTTATCCGCCTGCTGCTGAAGCGCGATTCTATGGGTAAGGCTTCAAATTTTGTTTGCCATTCTTTCAACTGCCTGTTTATATCTGCCACCACAAATTGCCGTACTTCCCTATCTTTTTCGGTAAGAGTTTTGTGCGAAAGCTCATCAATTACATGGAGCGATGTTGTTAAATAGTCCGCGTAATTGTAAGCCAGGCTGCTGGTTTGTTCCGCCAGTTCTTTTTCTCCGCCTTTTAGCGATTTGTCCAAAGTATAATTTTTAAGCTGGCGCGACAAATACCAACACTGGCGGCTTGCCAGTTTTAGCCGCTGTAAATTTTCCGGTTGTGTTTCTGTTGTTGCTTCCGGAACGCTTTCTAATTCCTTAATAAAATTTTGCAATCCGCTGCCGGACGCGCGTTCGTAAGGTATTTCCGCGTTGCCTTCAACTTGGCCTTCTCTGCCCATAAAACTTTTGTTCCGATTATTTTGTTTTTTTTTGATGAAGCTATGCTTGTTTTTCCTGCTCCTCTACTATAACTTCCCTGCTCTTTTGGGTTTCAGTCTGGGCTTGGGAGAAATTTGAGGGTGTGGAGGGTTTATATTCAAAAGTACTTGGCCTTTCCGGCTCTTTGTTCATATTGCGTAAATCATCAAGTTCTTTTTCCAGTTTTAATCTCTCCATGGCGGAAAGAGGCTTGCCTTCTTTTGTATTTTCGGGAATTTGCCGACGCAGATCTTCCATACGCCAGTCCAGTCCAACTTGTTCTTTGTCCGATTCACTTAATGTAGGCATATTATTTTTCTTTTAATAGCGAGAGGATTCTTTCTTCTATGTCATTAGTAACGCTTGCCGGTTCGTGCACGCGTCGTTTGGGTACGTTTCTAACGCCCGCCTTTAAATGCAGGGTAAAATATTCCAAACTTTCGTTCGCCCTTAGGCGCTGGTCGTTAATTCTGTCTACCAGTCTTTGCGCTTCGTCTTGCCTTTCCGCTTCGCCGGGGCTTAAACGGTGTTCAAAATCCGTGTGCATATTAAGTGTTTGTTATTGTTAATTTAGTTACGATTTTAAGTCCAGTTTTAATTTGTTTCGCTCGGCAAGCAGCGCATTTAGTTTTTCGTATATTTTGCTTATATCGGTTTTATAACCTCTGGTTTCGGCGTTGTCTATATTAATTTTTGCTGTTAGCAGGCTCAGCTGCTTTCTGAGTTCTTTGTTAAGC
>CAIWKW010000157.1 GCA_903913365.1 Candidatus Doudnabacteria bacterium
GACCTTCACCTCCGAGCCGTCGAGAAAATGCCGCGCGGCTTCGACCCACGAACCGTTGACGCAGACGGAGAAAAACTGATGTTCGCGCGCCTCGGCGCAAAGCTGTTCGATTTGCGCGAGCGAAGCGTCGGGCTTGAGCAGCGTGTGGTCAATGAACGCGGCGAGTTGGGCGGAGGTTAAATTCATTTCAACAGTTTAATTTTTACAATTCTGAAGTTGAAAACAACAGTCGTCAATGCGGTTTAGCCACTGAATTAACAGTGGTATCTTATGAGAAATAAAACCGCCGCTACGATTGTCCGCAGCGGCGGCAGAAGAATAATCAAGGCTTGGTATTTTTATGGCGTAGGAAAATTCCGATAATCTCCAATTAACATTCCGTCACATAACATCCCTTCACCCCAAAAAATCTGTTCACCCAAAGTCTTTCCGTCTTTCTCATAGAGCCACCAATTCAGAGAATAAATGTTTGCACATTCAGACTTTAGTTCAATTTTAAGCTTTGCAAAACCGCCTCCCAGCTCGTTGGGGTCAAAATCATCAAACCAAGTGTGATAATACTCTCCGACAAAATTTCCATGGCAGACATCTGGAATAATTCGGTCAGAACTCTCGGCGTAATTTCTGTTGCATTTTTTGTGATTATTTGAAAATTCACCAATCAAGTTTTTGCTATCGGTTAGCTTGAAGTAAAACCGGCCAATGAAATTGCTCACTTTTTATTTTAGAATTTTTTACATTTACCAATTTATGGGGCAGCAGAAACTTTCCTGCCGCCGACCAAAGCAAAGATTGCACCAAGCACAGCCAGCACCATGAAGAACCCCACAAAACTACCGGCATAAATAATCCCAAGGATGGAACACGCCAGAAGAATCCATGCGGGAGATTGGCTCTTGCTGCACAGAATCACGATGCCCAGAACCAAAGCCAAGAACGAGGCCAAGATACCTAACCCGCCCAATCCAATAATGGTTTCTCCCTGCCTCGCCACTTGGCCTGCTTGGATATAATCCGCCCCTGACACACCTCCATGCTCCGTGGTATAGTCACCCGCCAGCTTGGTGGTGGCTCCAAAGAAAAGGATGACAAGCCCAGCGATGGTTCCACCAATGGAAGCGACCAAAGCCAAAATACCGCCGGCAATACGCATTCCTTTAGATTTCATGACTTTGTTTTTTTACGGGAATTAAAAACCGGAAGACGAATCCGCTTCTTTTTTCGCTTTAGCTTTTTGCGCCTGATCTGTGGCTTCAATGGACTGGCGGTAATTATTCATGTGAAAATCAATTATTTTTTTAGACGCAATTATTGCCTGTGGAACATTTGGCGGCGTGTTCGTCACTTTATCTGAAAGCAGAGCTTTATCTGATTCCGAAAGTTGGCACTTGTCTGTGTAGGTTACGGTGTTTTTTCCAGCAGGAAACAAAAGCTCTGCCCTTCTGTCTTGGTTTGTATCCGAATAAATTGTTTCGTCATATTCAAGAAAAGCCCCCGGATAGCTTGGAAGAAGTTCAGTTTTATAGTGCTTGTTCTCCTTCCGCGCGTTCGGGTAATTCTGACCGAAACCCGCAACTAATTTATCTAAATCAGATTTAATATAGATTACTTGAACAACAGCCAAGCCGCCAAAGCCTTTGTTCTCCACTTCTCCTTTGTCGTTCAAACGCCCGTTCCCATTTAACTGGAAACATCTCACCCAAATCACATCATTTTTCCCAGAAACCAGCTCTAGGCCGAAGTAAC
>CAIWKW010000158.1 GCA_903913365.1 Candidatus Doudnabacteria bacterium
GAACCCGGGGAGGAGGTCATCGTGTGCAGCATAGGAAAAGCATATTTATGAAAAAAACCTATATTATTATTTTTACGGTCATTTGTGTTTTGGTTTTATCTGTCGCTTTATGGTACTATCGTTTTGTTTTGGAAAATTTTTCCAAAAATTTGCCCAGCGCCTTTAACGCCATTTCCGGCAATCAGCAGGTTAGCCAGATAAAAAATACAGCTTCGCAAATTTTTACCCCGCCGCCTTTAAAATCAACCGAGAATGACCCTAATTCCAATTTGACCCGAGCCGGAGTTATAACAATAACTAATGAGCAGAGAAACGAAAACAGCAGCCTTCCGGCATTAAAAGAAAACAGTCTGCTGGATAAGGCCGCTCAGGCAAAGCTTAAGGATATGTTTGCCAAGCAGTATTTTGAGCACATTTCCCCAAGCGGTTTGGGGCCGTCCGATTTGGCAAAGAACGTTGGGTACGGTTATATAATGATTGGCGAGAATTTAGCTTTGGGAAATTTTAAAGATGACCGGGCATTGGTTACGGCTTGGATGAACAGCCCCGGGCATAGGGAAAATATCTTAAATTCCAAATATCTGGACATTGGCGTTGCTGTTGGGCAGGGAACATACGAGGGACAAAAAACTTGGCTTGCGGTTCAGGAATTCGGCAGGCCAACCGGAAGCTGCCCCGCGGTGGACATTGGTTTGAAATCACAAATAGACACCCAGCAAATTGACGTAACCAACACTCAATCGCAAATTACCGCGTTAAAAAAACAAGTTGATTCGTTAAACCCGCAAATGCAGGCCGAGTACGATACTTATAATAAACGGGTGGCGGAATATAACGACTTAATTCGCGTTTACAACAACAAAGTGGGCAGTTTAAAGTTAATTGTCAATCAATATAACTCGCAAGTAAAAGCTTATGACGCCTGTTTGGGAAACTAAGGTTTTAGGGTGGAATTTTTTATAAAATTGGGCTATAATAAATTAAGTATTTAGCGCATTAAAATTGTAAATTAAGTGTTTGAAAAAATACCATAATTAAAGCAAAAAATATGAAATCAAAACATTTTTTCAAAGTTTTTGGTTCAATGGTTTTTTCTATGTTCTTGGTGGCGGCTCCTGTTTTGGCGGCAGAGGTTATCTCGCCGGATAAAAATAACCCTACTGTAACGCTTGGTAGCCAGGAAACTCATAAAAATCTTTATGTGGCTGGAGCGACCGTAACCGTAAACAGCATGACTGCCGGGGACTTGGTTGCGGCCGGAGGAACAGTGGTTGTTGTCGGTAATGTGGAACAGGAAGCTATTGCCGCCGGCGGAACTTTGGATTTTTCCGCAAACATTGGCGGTACTGCCCGTTTGGCCGGTGGGAATATTACAGTTAGCGGGCCAGTTGGGGGAGACTTGGTAATTGGCGGGGGCAATATTAATATAACGGGCAAAGCATCTGTGGCCGGCGATTTGCTTGTTGCCGGAGGCAATGTAGTAGTGGACGCTCCGGTACAGGGCGATATTAGAATTGCCGGAGGAACCGTAACCTTAAACAATAAGGTTGGCGGACGCGTTTACGTTCGGGCTTCGCGGAGTTTGGTAATCGGTTCATCGGCTGTAATTGACGGCTCAATTGAATACAGCGGTCCGCAGGAAGCCACGGTCAATTCCGGAGCAAAAATTAGTCGGATTAAATACATCCTGGT
Source organism: Candidatus Doudnabacteria bacterium (assembly GCA_903913365.1). Classification (GTDB taxonomy): domain Bacteria; phylum Patescibacteriota; class Doudnabacteria; order UBA920; family UBA920; genus PALSA-1336. Next base: position 1,693 of record CAIWKW010000158.1, read on the forward strand.
TGTTCAGAAAAATTATCAAAAACAAATTGCCGGAATTATTACCCTTGCTTTTCTTATAAAACTTTTGGCGTGGATAATTGCCGCTTTTGTGGTTGTTCGTTTAAGAAAGAATTTAATACTGAGCCTTGTCGAAGATATAAAGCAAAAACCCTGGGGTAATTTAGGGATTGGCGTGTTGGCTGCCATTATTACTCCTATTGCCGTAGTGCTGTTGTTTATTACTTTAGTTGGCTATTATTTAGCCATTATGCTCGGTTTAATTTATGCTTTGCTTCTTGTTGCGGGAAATTTATTTGCATCCATTGTTTTTGGCTATTTGATTTTATCTCGCCTAAACAAACCGGGAGAGCTTATGGCCGATTGGCAAGCCATATTAATCGGTGTTGTAATTTGGCTGGTGCTGGCGTTTATTCCGTTTTTAGGATGGCTCATAATGGCGGCTGTATTTTTGATGGTATTTGGCGCCGGGGTAAAGAAAATAAAGCAAAGTTTTTAGAATTAAATTATTCGACCAATCCTTTTGCCGCAAAAAAGCGGATATTTGGATAGTGGTTCGGGAAAAATAAATTTGTATGGGATTTTTGGATAAGCTAAAAGATGTAAATGAAATGCGCAAGCAGGCCAAACAGATGGAGGCTATGCTCGGCACCGAAACGGTCAGCGGAAAATCCAGCGGCGGAAAAATTGTTTTAACCATGGACGGCAACCAAAATATTAAAAGCGTGGAAGTTAGCCCTGACATTGTGGGCGACAAAAGCGAAATTGGCCGGCACATCCGCAGCGCTTTGGAAGATTTATTCAAGCAACACAAGAAAATGCTTCAAAGCAAGTTTGGCAATATGATGCAGGGCTAGAGTATAGAATTTAGAATATTGAATATAGCTGGATAGTCCAACTATTGCTCAAGATTCAAAATTCTGGATTCATAATTCAACAAATGATAAAAAAAATTCAAATTTTCATTATACTTTCAATTATTTTCGCGGCCGTTTTTCCAGCACCGGCCATGGCTCTTCCCATGCCCACCAGCGCCAGCGATTTAATTAGCCAAGTCGGCATAAACGCCAAGGCTTATGTTGTGGCTGATGCCCAGACGGGAGAAATTATTTCTTCCAATAATGCCGATTTGCCATGGACGCCGGCATCTTTAACCAAGCTGGTTACCGCTCTGGTGGTTTTGGATACCAAACCCAAGTTAACCAAAATTATAACAATAACAAATCAGAATCAAATTGCCGGAGCTTGCAACAGCGGGGGAGCCTGCATTAAAGCCAAAGCCGGAGTGAAGTTTACCGTGGATGGATTATTCCACGCCATGCTGCTGCCTTCCGCCAATAACGCTGCCAGCGCACTTGCGGCCAGTACCGGACTTTCGGTTCAGGATTTTGCCGCGAAAATGAATAAAAAAGCCTCGGATTTGGGAGCCATAGGTAGTCACTTTAACGAGCCTACGGGAATGGATCCTGCCAATAGCATTACCGCATCAGGTTACGCCAAAATTATCACAGCGGCTTTTTCCAATCAATATTTGCGGAGTATTGCCGGCCTTTCCCAATACAGCCTGCACTCCACAAATAATTCCAAGTATAATCAAACCATAAAAAATTCCGACAAGCTGGTAAGCGATCCGGATGTTCAGATTCTGGGAGCCAAAACAGGATACTTAAACGAGTCGGGTTATAATTTTGCTTCTTTGTTAAAATATAACGACGGCAGTGAATTGGCGATTGTGGTACTTGGTGAAGACCATTTGTATTCCGCTTTTGCCGAAACAAAACAGCTGGCCAGTTTAGCCGAAGAGGCCAGGCTTTTGGCTTTATTTAATTTGCCGGCAACGGCAGTTTTGGGAACCAGTACTTCTTTGAGTATGAAATAATATGTAAAAGTTTTTAAATAGATAAGATAAGCAATTAATTTAATAGAATATATTTATGAATGAAAATATGTCCCGCGAAGCGGGATCCCTGCCTGTCGGCAGGCGCCTTTGGCGGGAATTATTTACGATTAATTTCAATCTATGAAAAAAATTATTACGATTGTTATTGTGGTTTTAGTGGTTTTAGGTTTTGGATATTTTTTGTTTAAGGCCTCGCCCCAGCAAGCACAACAGGCAAATTCATCGCCCTTTAAACTGGATACTTCCGGGGCTAAGCAGATTACGGCTGTGCCGATTTTTGATCCGGCAGTAGACCGTTTTCAGGGAAACGCCAAAGCAAAAAATGTTTTTATTGAATACGCAGATTTCCAGTGTCCGGCGTGCGCCTCTTACAGTACCATCCTAAAAGATTTAACAACCACTTTTCCGGACACGGTTTTTGTTTACAGATATTTTCCTTTGGAGCAAATTCATCCAAATGCGGTTGAATCCGCTTTGGCCGCGGAAGCTGCCGGAGCTCAGGGCAAATATTGGGAAATGCATGATATGCTTTTTCAAAAACAAACCGACTGGGAAGGAATTAGCGATCCTTTAAATACTTTTGCCCAGTATGCCCAAACAATTGGTGTTGCAAATATCGATCAGTTCAAAAGCGATATAACCAACCAAAAGAATAAAGGCATTGTTCAAAACGAAAACAATCAGGCTTTGGGATTAAATTTGCCCGGTACGCCAACTTTTTTCTTTAACGGCCACTTGCTGCAAAACCAGGACTTAGCAGGGCTTCTCCAGCAATCTCAGCAGTTCGTGAATAAATAGGCAGAGAAATATCTATGCTCAAAATTCTTAATTCAATATTCAAAATTCAAGCCATATGACCTGGGCTCTGTATGCAGTTTTAAGCGCGTTTTTTGCCTCTTTAGTGGCCATTTTCGGCAAAATCGGTATAAAGGGCGTAAGCAGCAATTTAGCGGTTGCCGTGCGCACTTTGGTAATTGTCTTTTTTGCGTGGGCAATTGTGCTGGTTGAAGGCACAACACATCAATTACATACTTGGTCCAGGCACACTTGGATTTTTATTGTTCTTTCCGCGCTGGCCACCGGACTTTCCTGGCTGTTTTATTACAAAGCTTTGCAAATGGGCGAGGCCAGCCGCGTTGCTCCGATAGATAAGTTATCCGTTGCCCTGACAATTATTCTTGCTTTAATTTTTTTGGGCGAACGCCCAACTTACGGCAACATAATCGGCGGCCTGTTCGTTGTTGCCGGAGTTTTAATTACGGTGTTCGTAAAATAGTATTATCTTTGTCAAAAGAAAACGAGGCGCTCCGCGGTGGAGCGCCTCTGTTGATATTTGCGGCCTTGTGTGGCCGCTTGCCATGTTTTTTTCCGATGTGTTTCAGGAGATCCGGCCGGCTAGACAACGGGATGAGTTCGACTCCAGTCAAACTTTGTCCTTTGTATTGGTAACTTTCGGTCACCTCCGCCACGTCGGCTTTGCCGTCATTGTCAATGTCAATAAGCTCAATGCGAGTGAGTTTTCGCGCCCGCACAAAGCCTAGTAGTCCGAGCAATTCGGCTTTAATGTGTGAATACTTTTCCCAAACGCAGATGGTTTTTCCGGCGGAAAAAGTTTTTTGCGCCGTTGCCATGGGTTGGCAGACCAGAAATACTGCCGGCAAAAATGCGAAGCGCATGAGCCATTTCATCTGTCGGTTTCCTTTCTCAGGTTTTCCGGAGAGTTGGTTTGGGCAGGCGGTAAGGCCGGCTCGGGGTTTGACGTTATGGAGAAAATAACCAAAACCGTTAAGAGCGGGAAAAAGAATCTTAAAAATCCTCCCATCAATCCTCCTTAAGGCATAGTTTACATCCTTGGCGTATTTGTGGCGATATATAGGTTATGAAAGAAAAAAGGAAAAAAGTGCTAATTGCCCTATCAGGCGGAATAGACAGTGCGGTTTCCGCATACCTGCTTATTAAGCAAGGATATCAGGTTGAGGCAGCCTTTATGAAGAACTGGTCATCCACCAAAGGCCTTAAATATGATGAATGTCCGTGGCTTGTTGACCGCCAGGATGCTTTGCGCGTGGCCGCCTTTTTGCATATTTCCATGCACACTTTGGATTTTGAAAAGCAGTATGAAAAAAATGTTTTAAACTATTTTTTTAAGGAATACGCGGCCGGCAGAACGCCGAATCCGGACGTAATGTGCAATAAGGAAATAAAATTTAAGCTGCTTTATAATTGGGCTATGAAAAACGGTTTTGATTATTTGGCCACGGGGCATTACGCACGGATTAGCAAAGTAGTTGGTAGGGGAGTAGTAGGTAGCAAGACGGTTGGCTACCACCTACCACCTACCACCTACCACCTAGAGCGAAGCAATGACGAATTCAAAGACCAAACCTATTTTATTTACAACATTAAAACCGAACAATTGCCCCATGTGCTGTTTCCCGTTGGAGGCATGAAAAAGCCGGCAGTAAAACTTTTGGCCAAAAAAATCGGCCTGCCAAATCAGGATAAAAAAGAAAGCATGGGCTTGTGTTTTGTCGGGCGTATCCGCTTAAAAGATTTTTTACAGCAGAAGCTAAAGCCGAAACCAGGTCCAATCGTGAACTTAGAACCCTCACCCCGACCCTCTCCCAGAGGGAGAGGGAGGGAAAATGCTGTGATTGGCCGGCACGAAGGCTTGCATAACTATACTATTGGCCAAAGGCAGGGGATTAAAGTGGGTGCGGCCGGCCCTTATTATGTTGTGCAAAAGGATCTTGCTACGAACACTCTTTTTGTTACTAACGATCCCAAAGACAAGCGGTTGTTTACAAAAGAAGTCCAGCTCCATAGCATAAACGAGCTTACAAGCTTATCAGCTTATAAGCATATAAGCTTGCTCGGGCGTTACCGCCATCAAGGCGAACTGGTGCCGTTGACCATCAAAAAAATTAAGACTGATTTATATCAAGTCGTTTTCAAAAAACCCCAAAAAGCTGTTGCTTCGGGGCAAAGTTTGGTATTATATAAGGGTAAAGTTTGTGTTGGCGGAGGCGTAATAGTGTAATTGAATAAATATGATATCAGATTACCCAAATAATCCAGGTCAGCTGGATGAACTAAGAAACCAAATCAGTCGCCAGTTGGAAAAAATATCCAAAAATGTAAAATTGGAAACTGTTGCGGAGCTAATTGGCGCAAAAGAATTTCTTAAATATGAAAATACCGGCCACGGCAAGGCGCCGGTGGCCGTTTTGGACGTGAAAGCTTTTTGCGAATATCTGTTAATGAACAACAAAACCATAAAACTACCCGACAGTTACACAAACACCGGCAGGGTTATTTTACCTCCGGATGATGGAGAAGTGATTATTGGGAGTGGGGCAGGAATGGAAAAGAAAGAAATAATTCCAAGAGATATATATTTAGTTCAACTGCTTGCGGAACTTGATCAAGATTATTACATCTTAGATGGCAAAAATACCCCCAACATGGTAAGAAGTTTAAGCTATAAAATTTTTGTAATCCCAGGCTTAAAAAAAGCGGTGTTTGTCAACAATGAAGAAGGTAATGCCACATATGTTGTTCATAATCTGGCGAAGGTGGATGAAGCAAGCACTTTAACGCTAGCAGCTCTAACAAAGGATCAATTAAAAAACAGCCAAGAAAATAATTCGGTAAGTCTTTTGATATGGAAGGGAGGCCCTGAAGAATGGAAGATGAAAATGAGAGATTATTTGTTGTTTGAACTTGAGCCCGAAAATAAAAGCAAAAATCTCGATAATCAAGACGTAATAAATAAAAAGCTCAGATTAAAACTAGTCAATGAAGGTTATTTTGCCGAGAATGCTTTGGCAAAAGCCCTTGGAATTGATCACCAAACCTTGCAAAAAATCGCTGAAAAGTATCGTGAAAATCGCAAAAAAACCCATAGAGAGGAATGGCTTGTCGAAACGTTGGACTCACGTAAGTATAGGCGTAAGTACTACCATCCTGAATTAGCTTCTTTGGTTACCGCTGAGGTTAAGTCTAGAAAGCGGCCCCCCGAGGGTTTTGTGACAAACGAAAGTTTACAACATAGCCTTGGGCTTAGTTATATGACCATAAAAAGAACTGCCGAAAGATTTCAGCCAAACCTTAAGGGGAATTGGATTGTTTCCGCGTATGATGAAAGGATCGGCAGGGATATTGATTTTTATCATCCGGAATTAGCCACTTTTATTAAGGAAGAATTGC
>CAIWKW010000159.1 GCA_903913365.1 Candidatus Doudnabacteria bacterium
AACAAACGCATTTAGGCAATTCATTTTTGCGGTATTTCATTATACCGGCAGTTTTAATTTCCTTGCTAATTGGCCAAACAAAAAACCCCGGAAGTGTCCGGGGTTTGATTTTATAGCGCTATTTTGTAACTTTGGCTTTGGTGCGAATGCAGCGGGTGCAGGCTTTTACGCGCTTGCCGTTAAATACCGCGTATTGCAAATTAGGCAAAAGCCTGACAATAGACGGCCTCATTGAGTGGGATCTTTTTATGGTGCGGCTGTAAATTTTACCGCATTGTGTGCACATTCTGGGCATATGATAATTGAAAGATTTAAAGATTAAATGATTGAAAGATTGGGATATTCAATCGAAAGATTCTAAAGACTTTGATAGATTAACATAATTTGATATAATGGTCAAGAAGGAGAAATGACATAAATTAAAAAAATAATAAAAATGACAAAAATGAGGCTGCATTTCTATTTTTGTCATTTTCTTCGTTTTTGTCATTTTTGTTCATTTAGTTTATGGACATACTTATCACATTCGTTATTCTTATCTTTTCCGCCATTGTTCACGAAGTGAGCCATGGGCTTATGGCGGAAAAATTCGGTGATGATACAGCCAGGGAGGAGGGGAGAATTACCTTAAATCCCATTCCCCACATAGATCCTTTCGGTTCAATTTTGTTACCGCTTTTGCTTCTTTCGGTTCATTCTCCGATAATTTTTGGCGCTGCAAAGCCGGTACCGGTTAATTTTAACAACCTTCATCCGCGCAAGCTCGGTATGATTATGGTTAGCTTGGCCGGACCGTTAAGCAACTTTGCCTTGGCAGTTGTTTTTGCCGTTATTATTAAGCTGGGTCTAGCCAACAGTGTTTCAGGTCCGATATTGCTTACAGCCATTTTAATTAATTTGGTCTTGGGTACATTTAACCTTATTCCCATTCCGCCTCTGGACGGCAGTAAAATTGTGGCCGCTTTTTTGCCCGACCATTTGGTTTATAAACTGTTTCAATTTGAACGCTGGGGTTTTGTGCTGGTTCTAATTTTTTTGTATTTGGGAATTTTGGATATAATTTTGTATCCGGTAATTACTTTATTTGGCAGGATTTTTGGCCTGCAGCTAATTTAATTCTTTGAGGCCGCTGATTTATTGCTGATTGTTGCGCTGAATTCGCGCTGATCGCCTGATCGAGGGTATTGCAGCAACACTGCGGAGCTCTCTCCTCTTGAGGAGAGATGTCGCCCGTAGGGCGACAGAGAGGTTGTTTTTATCACATGGAAAAATGCCTAATCCCAGAACCATTCTTAGCTAACTTACGTTACCTTCGTAAAAACCAAACTCCGTGGGAAACTAAGCTTTGATCCCGTTTGAGGGCAGAGCGGTTTTATAATTTAAAATTTAAGCGCCAGATACAAATTGGCCATTATATTTTTGATTTTGGTTGTCATTCGCGAATGTTGCTAATTGAACTTGATGGCGGACAGCATAGTGATCAGAAAGTTTCTGACCACGATTCAGAAAAGCAATACTATGCTGCTAAAGAAGGATATAAGGTTTTGCGGTTTTGGAATAATGAACTAGATAGTAATTTAGAGGGAGTACTTGAAACTATTAAAAAGGAATGCGGGGTTTAAAAACAGCCTCTCCCTGGCCCTCCACTCAAAAGGGGAGGAAAGTTGCAACCCCTCTGTCTCGCTTCGCGAGACATCTCCCCTCATAAGGGGAGAGCTCCGCAGTGTTGCTAAAAACGAACGCGCCGACACATGTTTCCGCAGTTGCGGTTTTTTGTGCCGGCGCTATAGTTGATGCCTCCCTAACATAACAACGAAAAAGCATGCCAGGATCAAAAATCCCAAAAGCCAGTTTTGACCGGCAGTCTTTTCCTGTTTCGGAGACCAAGAGATCTCCGAATACGCCTTATCAATTTTTGTCGCCACATGAGCCGCGAGGTGGCACATGCTTAAACAAAAAGCCAAACGGATAACTACCGAGATTAAGGCAAGTTCGTTGCTCACGATTTGCCCTCCTTTTTTCGAATTGGTTTATATAATAGTAAGTTGACAAGCGCTTGTCAAGGCGGTATAATACGTTTAATTGAATAAGAAACCCTAAATCACAGATTTTTAAAGACACGCAGATAACATAGTTTGCAATCAGTGCAAACCGCGACATCAGTGTTTATCTGTGATCTAGATTTACCTTTATCGGTCGCAGGTTTTGGGAAGCAAGTCTCACAGGTTTCGAGACAGTACCAAGCAAGCGAAAGCAGAAGATCTGACATCTTTTGTCAGTTTTTTTATGCCCTTATTCAACAGAATAATTAACAATTGACATTTAACAATTGACCGGCTGCAGCTGCACAAAGTCAAATGTCACATGTCAAAGGTCAAAGGTATTAGCAGAATGCCAACAATCAATCAGCTCGTGCGCCATGGGAGAAATCCTTTGCGCAGTAAGAGCAAATCGCCGGCGCTTATGCGCAGGCAGAACTTAATTAAGAACAAAACCTTGTACATCAAGACCGGCGCGCCGTTTATGCGCGGCGTGTGTCTTAAGGTTTATACCACCACGCCAAAAAAGCCGAACTCGGCTTTGCGCAAAGTTGCCAAAGTTAAACTGAGCAACGGGATGGAAGTTATTGCTTACATTCCCGGCATTGGCCACAACTTGCAGGAACACAGCGTGGTTATGATCCGCGGCGGACGCGTAAAAGATTTGCCTGGTGTCCGCTACCATATTGTTCGCGGAAAATTGGATACTCTCGGAGTCGACGGGAGAAAGAAGAGCAGGTCTAAATACGGAACAAAACGAAAGTAATAACAAGTGAACAGTGCGCAGTGATCAGTGAATAGTACTGACCACTAACCACTGTCCGCTAACCACTAAACATATGCCAAGAAAATCCAGAAGTTACGATAAACACACCCCATTGCCGGACCCAAAGTACGGCAGTTTGAAATACGCCAAATTTATAAATTATATTATGGAGCGCGGCAAAAAGAACGTGGCGCGCA
>CAIWKW010000160.1 GCA_903913365.1 Candidatus Doudnabacteria bacterium
CTTTAGAGCTTACCATTAAAAAACAGGCCGCTTGGCCTGAGGTTCTAAAAGATTTAGGAATTAATAGAGTAACTTATTTTGATTTTGAAGAAAATTTTCCGGAAAAAACCGACTATCAGGAGCCAAAAAGGTAACGCTTGCCAATGGCAGTGACCTGATTGGTGTTGTCGAATGGAACCAGAGTTTGCCCCTGCTCCGGCATGCCGGTCGAGCAAATCGTCTGCGGAACCATGGGCTCAACCGCCTGGTAATCCGGCAGTCCTGGGTACTTTCTGTAAACCAAAACCTGTCCGGTAACAGGAGCTGCTCCGGGTACCTGCAGATTCGCCCAGCCGGCAATGGAATCGCCGGTTTGATCCGACAGAATAAGAGAAACGCTTCCGCCGGGGGGAATGGAGAAGGTATAATTGTTCCCGGAATACAGTCCCGGACCAAGTACCGGCGTCGCCAAAGCGCTGCCGTCGCTTCCAAAGAATGTTAAGCTGGCCTGGGTGGCGGAGGTTGTGCCCAGATTCATAAATGTGAATTCGGACTGGTATCCGCCTCCGTAGGTAAAGTGGGGGAATACCCCTTGGGCGAATGCCGTGCTTCCCAAAAAAACGGCGGTCATCAGAACTTGTAGTTTCAGTTTCATCCTTTTTCCTCTCTGTAATCCGTCAGTTTTTGTCTTGCCTCAGTCAGCGTCTCGTTAAAACGCAAACAATCAAAAAATAGAAGAGATATTCTTCTTTTTAGTTTTCCTCCCGTTTGAATTTATATTTATATCGCCGGTTTTGGGATAAAGTTTCTTAAACGTAAATGTTTTGGATGTTGTTTTTTTTAAGTTTTGTCCGCCTTGTTTTAAAAAGGGTCAGGGCAGATGAAGATTAAGCCTAAATTTAGAAAAGATGCTGAAAGAAGGAGAAAATTCCTTGCCAGATGTTTATTAAAAAATTAGTTTTATTTGCGGTACTTTTAGTAGTTGGCTGGTTTTGGGGGGCAGTGGCTGTGTCGGAAGAAATCTCCTGTGATAATATTTTTTGCGTGGGTTTAAGGTATTTTTCGTTTTTAATACGCGGTAAGTGGATTTTTATTTTTGGCTCAGGCATAACGGAAGTTGTCGCAGAGGGCTTGTTAATTATAAAAGTTTCATCTGGTTGTAAAATTGAGCTAATATTGGTCGAAGTGGCATCGTCTTTGTTGATTAAGGTGTCTTTAGTAGAAGTTGTTATGCCCAGAACCTTTCCAATGGTTCCGCTTTCTTCAGTTTTTTGAGGAATTGGTTTTGGAAACGAATTTAAAATTGTTACCCAGCTTTTGCCCGATGCTGCAACTACGGCGTAACTTGTGCTCCATACGCGGTTTGCCGGCACGTCTATGCCGCCGTCCGGCTTCTGCGCGGTTGCAAGAATGTCTGTGGGGAGTAATCCGTTTGAAGATGCCCAAATATTTTCGGTGCTATATCCCGGAGTAGAATTTTCGGCCATTTCGTTAATAGCGGTTTGTACCCAGCTCGTTGAGTCAATACTGCCCCATCCGCCCGCTAATTCCTGAGAGGATTTTAAATATCCTGCGGCTTTGTCGAGCGCGCTGCTTACTCCAGAAATATTTGAGAGAGGCTCAAGTGCCTGCAGTGCCGCAGCGGTCATATCCGGAGTTCCGTCCCAGGAGCCGTTGGGGGATTGGGCGGAAAGAACGAGGGGAACAATTTTTTGAATGAGCTGGTCGTCTGGAGAAAAACCGGCATGCTCAAGCGGCAGCAGAGCAAAAATATTTTCGTTGTCCGCATGGGTGTTAATTTTTGCGCCGTCAAAAGTGCTGGTTATCGCGGATATATAGTTAATCTTGGTGCCCAAGTATGGATCTATTCCCAGGGCTTCCAAAGCCATAGCACGGCGTTCATAATCCGTAAGGGTTGGGGAATTTAAAAGATTGTTAAGTAAATAGTCGCGCAGTTTGGTTTTTGAGCTCCCCGGGGAAAAGGCTGCTGAAAATGCTATGGCAGTCCAGTCGGTGCTGTACGTAGAATCAAATGAACCGTCAGGATTTTGATTGCCTGAAATAAATGACAGAGCATTTGAAATGTTTAGAGTGGAGTGGTTAATTCCTCCTCCGCCGGTTATTCCTGACTGGGGAGCTGATGTTGTGTCTGTGGATGTATCACTGGTTGAGGTTGCGGCAGAAATAATTATTGTGGCGGAAGGAAAATAATAATCTTCTTTAATGCCTACCTCAAATGTTCCCGTTGCATTAAGAGTAAATATCGCCTGGCCGTTTGTATTTACGGTTGAAGTCGCCAGTTCGGTAAAAGTGTAATCGGGATTCGGGGTGCCCATCCCAAGGGTAACACCGGTCAGGGGTTTATAGATATTTGTTTGGGGATCAAATTGCTCTGCAGTTGCTGTAAAGCTTTCTCCCGCCGAAACGGAGTTTTTAGAAAGAACGGTTTGGTGGGTTGGGTTTGAGGAAAAGAAAAAGAATATGTTATCGCCATCTTGAAGTATTTGTTGATCAACCCCAACATTTGGATACAGGCCATTTATGGTATCGTGCCAGTTATAGCAGCCGGGCGTTGAGGTTGCCTGCGGCACAAGAATGCAATTAATGAGGAAGGAACCATTGGGAAAAGAAGCTGAAGGGGGATAATATTGTAGGTCTGTTATGTTAAAGCCTGAAGATGGCGACTCAACCGATTCCAATATCCCTAACGCGCTGCGCGGAGATACGGCAACGCTTGTGGTGCTGTTTGTGGGCGTAACCAAAATGTCCGCGGCGCTTAGGTCTGGTAATGTAAGGCTGCCGTAAAACGCCGTGGTGGTGCCGTCGCGAATTGTCAGCGTTATCTGTTCAGGCTTTGGCGTAATGGTGAATTGTTTGCTGGGAAGAAAACCGTCCGCAGTAACTGAAATAACAAACGAATTAGTTGATGTTGCAACAATGTCAGCCTTGCCGTTTGTGTCGGTGGTGGCAGAAGCTCCAATTATCGACGCTCCTGCAACCGGTTCAAAATCAAATTTAACCGGGTCAAACCCAAGCACGGTTACGGTGGTTGTGGTATTGACCGTTGGAGTTGTTGTGGAGAGGTTTACTTTTAAAGGTTCTCGTCCCAAAGCCCACAAAAGGCTGTCGCCGGGCTTTAAAATATAAGAGTCTATTCCAACCGGCGCAGGGTCGCCATTTAAAAACCATAGCCAAAAATTATTGGAATCTCCCGATATCCCGTTAATGGAGTTTATTAGGGCTCCGTAAGAAGACCAGGACGCTTGGGTGGTAACGCCAGCCGCGCCGAAAGCGCAAAATCCGTTTACTGTCGAACTGGAATTATTTGGCGTAATGCACGGAGGCACAGACAAACGGCTATTGCTAAACAGCGTTGAACTCGGTCCCTCAATTTCAAAATTTATATTCACCGGAGGCTGGGAAGGGGTGCTGCTGACGATTGTGGAAGTTGCGTCAGCAATTGTAGATGTTGCGCCTGTGGATGAGGCTGTAATTTCAGGTGCTGTAATATTAAGCGTTGATGTGGCATCGTCGGCTTTGGCAAACAGAGGGCCTGCTATAAGCAGGGCGAACACTGGGATTGCTATAAATAAAAGCAGTCTTTGTAATTTCATAAGAATATTGGTTTTATGATTGCTTAATCCATATCAGCCATCCGCCTTCGCATAAAGCTGCGGCGGATTGTTGCACTAAAATATTTTAAATATTCGTGCAACAAAAAAATCGCCTCTTCCCAAGGCGACGTAAAAATACCAAAAGTATTTTCCTGCTCGGGAAGGTTTGGCTTGTTTGGTAGTCTGACTCAAAATCAGTTTATCAAGCAAAAAAGTATTTTAAGTTAAAGATTTTCTGCAACGGCAGGCTTTATAACTTGTTACTTTAAACTTGTAACCGATTTTTTTACAGTTGCGGCACAGTCCCGGGATTTAACCGGACTTCCCCAAACAAGCTGTTTAATTTTGAAAGTGAATCTAGTATTGCACTTCTATAAAATTTAGTCAAATTGACCAAAGTATCGGCTCACTCAAACATTTTTTCCAAATCGTCGGTGCGGTTAATTTCCTTAACTTTTATCAGCCTGACAAAAAACTTTTTGGACAGTTCTTTAAACTCCTGTTCTATTTCTTCATCCAGAGCAAAAGGGGAGGCCCAAATGCTGTTTTGCCATTTTTTAAAATGCAGAGTTTTAAGTTTGGCCCTAAGCACTGCGCGCACATATTTCTGCTTTTCCGGAATGTCAAAAATCACCAGTTTCCAAACGCCGTCGCGCACAGGCGAGGCTTGGCTGACAATTTTTTTTCCGTCAGTAGTCACGGTATAGCAGGTTTTTCCCGAAACTGCCTGTTTTTTTAACAGTTCCTGCTCGGTTAGCCTAAATAGGGTATTATAAAAATCTTTATAGGCTAGTTGTTTGTCAAAAAGCTTAAAAAGCCGGTCCGAGGTAATGTCGGGGCTTGCCGACACGGCTTCCAAAATGGCAATGGTGTTTTTATTGTAAATTCTGGCCATAAATTTAAAAAATGCAATATTTTCTCTTCTGCTGTTGATTATAGCAAAAAATTGAGCCTCTGTGTATAAATAAGTTTGGCATTTTTTTGCTGTTTATGTTATGATTTAAATAACATTTTACACAAGTAAAAAAGCTAAAAAGTTGAAATTCAAACAAACAAAAACAGTATTTTTAATGATCTTTTTGCTGGCATTACCTTCCGGCGTTTTTGCGTCCCAGGCAGGCTCTCAGCAGTCGTATCAGGGCTATTCCATAAGCTCTATTTCAAGCGGTGTAAATACTGTGGTTTCTCCGGCTGCTTCCGAATCGGTAAAAGTAATCAGTTCCACTCAAAGCTTTGCGATGATTAAAGTGCAGTCCAATTCTTCCGGCTGTTTGGTTAATGGTAAAAATTACGGAGGTTTTGTTCAGAGCCCGGGAATTTTAGATCTCAACCAGCCGGCGCAATGCTTTTCATTAAATAGGGTTGGCGGCTCCGTTTCTTCGGCTGTGCTTTCTGTAAAACCTCTAATTGCGGCAATGCAAACGGTAAAGGTTATTGTTGTTGGTTTTCTTTTAACCGGGCCTAGCATTTTGCCGCAAGCCGCTTCCCAATCTGTGCCAATTTTGCCCGCGGTATTTGTTTATATTTCCGCTCTGCTTGTTTGGGAACAAAAAAAAGTTTTAATATACAGGCTTATTTCGCCCACCGTTAAATTAAAAACAGCTCTTAGCCTACAGCAATTGCAGGTGTTTAGATGCTAAAGGGAATCCATCAAAAGTGATTTTAAATTCAATTAAATTAATGTCATAAATTTTTTAGCGATTAAATAATGTATGACTTTTAGAAGGAATTATCATGCCAGAAGAAATTAGAGTAAGCAGACCCCAGCAGCCGCACGTTCAATCACCGGTCCAGTCTTATCAAGCAGGCGGTATGCAGGAAGAGGGAACCGAAAGCCCATCAAAGGGTTCCAAAATGCCGTGGATAGTTTTAGTAATTGTGGTTATTATAATTGCCGCTCTCGGCGTAATGTTTAGAGATAAAATAATGAATAAGCCCGCTACTCCGGCCGCTGTTACTGCCGGTAAAACTTCCGGTTACCAGGCGGTATTCCTGACAAACGGACAGGTGTACTTTGGTAAAATTGGAGCCAACGATAACGATTACATGACCTTAACCGATATCTTTTATCTACAGGTTGTCACCCCGCCGCTTCAGGGTTCTCAGCAAACTCAGCAAGCAGCCCAGCAGCAGATTTCCTTGGTTAAACTCGGCAACGAATTGCACGGTCCGGCGGACTTAATGCATGTTAACCGCTCTCAAATTTTGTTCTACGAAGATTTAAAAGAAGACGGACAAGTGGTTAAAGCCATTGAAGCCTACAAGTTGAATCCAAATGGAACAGCTCCGGCCGCTCAGACCCCGGCAGCCCAAACCCCGGCCGCTACCACCACTCCGGCTAAGTAAGCAAATTTTGCTTAATTTTAGTTAATTAATTAAAGCCCATTCCTCACGGAATGGGCTTTAATGTTTGGATTTTTAGTTCCGCTTGATTTAGAAAAGTTCCTTTTTGGCAGTTAATACCTGTTACTTTAAGAATAGCAAAATGTTACTTTATGGTGTGTACTATTGGCTGGACTTTTTCAAATTTCTTTGCTATTATATTAGGTCTCTTGAGATGGCATTATCAAATCTTTTGAGCAAGGAGGATCATTACTAAACGAACTTTTTGGCCGGACATCTAGTCTTGGCTCAACCTCAACCAGCTCTTTCCTTTTGCGGACTTGTTCCCTGCAAAAGGATTCGAACCGCTAAAATTGCGGAAAGGAGAACAAAATGAGTAGTTTTAACACTTCCCAAGGCTTCGCTCTTCAGGGGGTCGCAGAGTTGTGGAAACAAGGGTTCCTTGATGAATTGGGGATCAGCCCATTTCGTTTCAACGATGCCTCGGGAACTGTTCCCGAACTCAGGCAGCGAGGAGAAGCGCAAGAAAAGCGTTATTACATAACCCGTAATATAACCTTCGTTTACCCACCCATAAGTGAGGGTCGGAGAATCGAAGTGATGGTTAGATCTGAGGAGTGGAATACTCCGATGACTGAGCACACCTATGGTGGACGATGGGAAGCGGTTGCGGTGCAGGTTTACGGCGCTGAGGCCAAAACCGCAAATCGACGGTTTATCAGGGTTGGCCACACTATGGGTCGTCCGTGCTACTGGATTGACCCTACCCAAACCCAAGAGGCGCTAGAAGAGAAATTCTAGCCATTAAAGTTCGGCGCGGAGGGGGCAGATTTCTCAATCTGCCCATACTCCCTTCTTAGATCATCAGGATAGAAATGGTGACCTGGGAAGGTAGCAAATTCTAAAAATTTCCTCACTTAATAAGTTCCACCACTGCTTCGCTAAAGCTACACAGTGCAGGCCGTTTCTGAAAATTTTAACCAACAAAAAAAACCCTTCGCATCTGCGAAGGGTTTTAAAAAATATTTTTACTTAAGCGTGGCTACCATTTTGTCAAATACTGCCGGGTGCTTTACCGCGAGTTCGGAGAGCATTTTGCGGTTTATAAGAATGTTCTGTTTTTTCATTACACCGGCGAATTTGCTCCAGGTGGTGCCGTTTTCCCTTAATGCGGCGTTGGCGCGGATAAGCCAAAGAGCGCGGAAGTCGCGTTTCTTGTTTCTTCGGTCGCGATAGGCATAGTGGTCGGCTTTAAGTAAAGCTTCCCTGGCTGCCACAAAATTAGTGGAACGGCGGTTATCAAAACCTTTGGTTCTTTTTACTAGGTTTTTTCTTCTTTTGCTGGCGGCTACGCCTCGTTTGATTCTGGTCATGGGATTTAGTAGTAAGTAGTAAGTTGATATGCGGTAAGTTAACTCAAAACTTACAACTCTACAACATACAACTGGTTAATTATTTGTACGGTATTACGCTTTTAAGCTTCTGATGCACGCGGCCAAGCTGCAGGTCGCGTCTTTTATTCTTGGTGGTTTTTCCGGTTTCCCTGGAATTAAAATGGTCCTGTCCGGTGCTGCGGGCAATAAGTTTGCCGGATTTGGTCTTTCTAATTCTTTTGGACGTTCCTTTGTGGGTTTTAACTTTAGGCATAGGTTATATTGAGCAAAAATGACATAATTGACAAAAATGAGCAAAATTATTCTGCGGCACTTCGTATCATTATTTTTGTCATTTATTTAATTTTTTTAATTCTTGTCATTTATATTAATTATTTTGCAGGTTGGTTATTCGGAGCCAAGAGCACCGCCCAGGTTCCGCCCATTCTTCTAATGGGGGATTCAATTCGGTAAGCCGATTTAAGGTAGGTGAGGAATTTTCCCAGATTTAGCCGGCCTTGTTCTCCGTAAGCCTGTTCGCGGCCGCGCATTCTAAGTTCAACTTTAACCAAATCGCCGTCCGTTAAGAACTCGCTGACTTTTTTGCCTTTAATTTCCATGTCGTGTTCACTTATGCGCATGGAAATCCAAATAGTCTTAACTTCGGTTTTTTTGGCGTTCTTTTTTTGCTGCTGTTCCAGTTTTTTCTGCTGGTATCGGTATTTGGCAAAATCAATCAGCTTGCAGACCGGCGGGTTGGCAAGAGGGGATACTTCCACTAAATCCAAACCATGCTCTTGAGTTAGAGCCAAGGCTTCCGACAGCTTCATTACACCAACTTGTTTGCCATCGTCGTTAATTACGCGGACTGTTGCGGCTTTAATTTGATGATTAATTCTGGTTTTTTGCACTAATGTTTTTTGACTTCCTTTAATTTTTTACTTGCTTATTATATCGGCAATAGCGATTTTTGTCAATTAGTAGTTAATGCCAAAAGACTTTTTTAACAGACAAGGGGAACTTCGTTCCTTCGGCAAGGTGTCCCCTTGCAATTGGTGAAAGTTTACAGGAAAAATGAGATTATGGTGGCGCCTCCGGCTATAACCATTAGCCCTATAGCCATCCATCCCAAGGTTTTAAGTATTGGTCCGTTTTTCCACTGGCCCATGGCTTTGTGGCTGCTGCTAATAAGCACTATGGGAATCATAATTATCGGCGCAACAATGCCATTGGCAACGGCAGCGTAAATTAAGGCTTTTATGGGATCCAAATGGATAAAATTGAGCAGCAGGCCAACCAGCATGGAAATAATAATTACCCCGTAAAAAGCGTAAGCCTGTTTTAGTTTTCTGTACAAACCTTCTTTCCAGCCCAAGCTTTCGGAAATGGCATAAGAGGCACTCCCGGCCAAAACGGGCACGGCTTGAAGTCCTATGCCAATAATGCCCACAGCAAACAGCAAAAACGCGTATTCCCCGGCCAGAGGCCTTAGCGCGGCCGCGGCTTCCGCTGCCGTGGTAATATTGGTTATGCCGTGGGTAAACAGCACGGCCCCGCAGGTCAAAATAATAAAAAACATCACCAGGTTGGAAAAGAACATGCCTGACCAAACGTCCAGCCTCATTTTACCCACTTCTTTTTTGGTGGCGCTTTGGCGCAATTTGATGCTGGTTTTACCGTCCAAAATTTCTTCTTCCACTTCCTGTGAGGTTTGCCAAAAAAATAAATACGGAGAAATGGTTGTGCCTAAAATCCCGCATATCAAAAATATTTGTCCTTTACTGAAATCAAGATGGGGAACAAAGGCGCTGGCCAGTACTTCGCGCCAATTTAAATGGATAATAAAAGCGGTAAGCACGTAAGTCATTAGGACCAGAGACAGCCATTTTAAATATTTTGCGTAATTTTTATAACTGACGAAAATTTGGAGTAGTAGCATGCCGGCGCTAAAAAACATGACCAAAAAGGCGAAGCCCACGTTTGGCAAAAGGAGCTGGGTGGCCTTGGCCATGGCCCCCAAATCCGCGCCAATGTTAAAAGAGTTTGCCGCAAACAGCAAAGCCGTACAAATGTATAAAATCCATTTGGGATAATGCAGTTTAATGTTGGCGGCCAGACCTCTGCCGGTAACCAGCCCGATGCGGGCGCACATTTCTTGCACTACTGCCATAAGCGGAAAAGAAAAAGCCGCCAGCCACAATAAATTAAAATGATACTGTGCCCCGGTTTGCGAGTAAGTGGCAATGCCGGACGGGTCGTCGTCAGCCGCACCGGTAATTAGTCCGGGTCCCAAGGTTTGCCAATAGGCTTCCGCGGATTTTAGCGGACCTTCGTTTTCCAGAACTTTAATAACTTTTTCGGAGACCTCTACGGTTCTTTCCAGAGTTTGCGCCGGGGCTTCCACAATTCTTTCTATTAAACTTTCTTTTGGCTTTTTTGTATCTGTTTCGGACAATTTTTTAAAATTAGTTTGAGTAAAGCTACTTTAATGATAGCTTAAAATTCTTTAATATCCAAATTTGATGTATGAATAAAGCTATTTGTGGATAAGTCGGCTATTGGCAAAAATTACAAAAATTCTGGCTTTTTTATGAAGAAAAGCACTAAGTTGTAAAAAGCCGAGTTTTTTTGACAAACTGCGCCATTATGGTATCCTAA
>CAIWKW010000161.1 GCA_903913365.1 Candidatus Doudnabacteria bacterium
ATTTTCTTTTTTATTACCACAATTGCGGTAATAATTTTGGGTCTGTTACTTACGGTTTTGGTGGTTTATATTATAAAAATTTCCCGCGATATTAAATATATTTCCGGCAAAGCCAAAAACGAGGCCGATTTAATTTCTCAGGACCTTTCCGACCTGCGGGAAAACGTTAAGGAAAAGGGCGCCAATTTAAAATATTTTTTAAGTTTTTTTAACAACTTAAGCAAAAAAAAAAGAAAAATAATAAATAGTTCGAAAAGTTTTTATGCTAGCATAAAAACTTTCTCACTATTAGAAATGGAGTTTTATGGGAAAACCAACATCAACCACAACAAAAGTAGTTGAAGGATTAGGCTTGGCTGCGGTAGCGGCTGCGGCTGCGGCAACTTATTTTTTTTACGGCAAGGGGGCGAAAAAATACCGCAAAGAGTTTGAAACCTGGAGCAAAAGCGCCAAATTGGAAATGGTCAAAAAAATCAAATCTATGAAGGTTGTCAGCAAGCAGGCTTACGAAACCGCTGCCAAAGAAATTATGGCCAAATATAAAACAGCAAAAAATATTACGCCGGAAGAAGCCTCTATTTTAGCCGGTGAATTAAAAAATCACTGGGAAAGAATATCCAAAGACATCCAAAAGCTGGGAAAGAAGCCATCTCCGGTTGCAAAAAAACCAGCGTCAAAAAAAGCAAAAAAGTAAGCCATGGCAATTAGAAACGACACGACCATATATTTCATAAGGCACGGGGAGACTATTAGCAACAAGCAAAAAATCCGCCAGGGGATAAAAATTGACGATTACCTGGATACCCAGGGCGTATTACAAATAGACAATACCGTCAAAATTATTCAGCATTTAAATTTGGATATTTTGTTCACTTCGTATTTGCTGAGAGCCGAGGAAACTGCCGCTTTAATAAACAGAAAGCTAAAGGAACCGGTTCCGGTTTTGCACGATTTTCGTTTGCGCGAAAGGGACTTTGGCTCCTTAAGCGGCAAAAGCCACGAGGAGTGGGATAAAATCTTACCGAACAACCGCGAAATGGAAGCGTTACAAATGTACGACTACCGCCCTTTTGGAGGCGAAAGCGTGGATGAAGTAAGACAAAGAGCCATTAGCGCAATTTTGGATATTGTTGAAAATTACGACCATAAGAACATTGGTATAATTACCCACAACGGAGTTATTCGCCTGCTGCTCTTCCACTTCCCTGACATACCAAGGATTTACCGCGCCGACAATACCGATAAAGACATTGCCAATGCCGATATTTATGAATGGATTATTTCGGACGGTAAAATTGCCAACCTAAAAAGCCTGCTAAAAAAAACCTCCTGACTTGGAAGTTCGCACCAAAGCAAAAAGCGCCCAGACAAAAGGCGCTTTTTTATTGACTATTTCATCTTTTTTTGTGCTTGGGCTATTCTTTCCAGTTCCACCGCTTCCTTATAATTTCTGGCCGCGTCAATTAGTCTCTTTTTTAAAGCTTTAATTTTGTGGCTGTAATTGGAGGTAACTGTCTTTAAAAATTTTGCCTTATGCGGATTGTTTTTTAATTTCATAATAATTAAATTATACCACATTAGGCGCGACCCTTAAACCGGCCGAGTTAATATCTTAAGTTGCCCTGGTAATAAGAAAAATAAGCGCCGCTCCCAAAATCGTAAGCCCAATAAGCTTAATTGAGCTATGTTTGCTGTGGGCTTCAGGCAAAATATCACTGGCGCCAATGTACAGTAAAAAGCCGGCAAAAAATCCTAAATATAAAATTAAAAAATGCGGGGAAACTTTAAAAAACAGCGTGGACAAAGCTCCGAGTATGGGCGTAAAAGAATCTATAAACAAAAAGATTTTGGACTTTTTTGTGCTGTTATGATTAAGCAGCATTAGCGTAACCGTATTCATCCCATCCGTAAAATCGTGCGAAATAACAGCAATAGCCACCAAAAAACCAACAGCCGGGTTAACCTGAAAGCCCAGGCCAATGCCGACCCCATCCATAAAGCTGTGGCCGGCCAAAGCCAGTGCGGAAAGAATGCCAACATGAGGATGCTTATGCTCGGCATAATCGCTTTCGTGCCCATGGTGAATAACAATGCTCTTTTCCAAAATATGAAACAGCAAAAATCCCACCACCAATGCTATCATTGGCTCAATTGGCTTAATACCGGTTTCGTTTACCATTGAAATAATTTCCGGAAAAATATCAAAAGCTACCACGCCCAAAATAACGCCGGCGGTAAAACCCATAATTAAATGGAGCTTGTTTTTAAATTTAACGGCAAACAAACCGCCGAAAAATGTGGAAAAAAATGTTGTGATGCTTAAAATTATTGCCTGCATAATTTAATTTCTCCCTAATTACTTTTTGTGCATTCAAAACAAGTGCCGAAAAATTCCAAAGAATGGCTTGTTACCTTAAACTTCTTATTTTTCTTAATTTTTTGCTCAAGTTCCGAAATGTCGTTGTCGGCAACTATTTCATCCACTTTTTTACACTTTGTACAAATAAGATGGTGGTGGTGCCCGCCGTTTAGCTCGTAGCGCTTTTTGCCGTCTCCAAAATCAACAGCTTTTATAATTTTTCTGGTTTTAAGATATTCCAATTCCCGGTAGACCGTGGTTTTATTTACCGTCCTGCCAAGCTTAGCCAGTTTGGCGCGAATTTCCGGTTCCGAAAAAGGAGCGGAGCCAGGCTGAAAAATTCCAATAACCAAACTGCGAACTTTGGTAATTCTGGAGCCCTGTTGTTTTAAGTTTTCCAATATTTGAACTGCAGTCATAATAGTTTAAAGATTTACTATTAATATCTTAACGCAACTTGGTTGCATTTGTCAAATTTACAAACAAAAAATCCCGCCTCAATAAAGAGGCGGGATTTAAAAGCGAAATTAAGCGCGTTTTACATTGACAGCGTTCGGTCCCTTAGGAGAGTCTTCGACTTCGAAAGTGACTGTATCGCCTTCTTGGATTTCATCAAAGGTGACGCCAACCAAAGACTTGCTGTGAAAAAACAAATCTTTTTCCTGGCCTTCAACGGCAATGAAACCAAAACCTTTGTCAATTTTCTTCTTGATAATACCTTGCATAAGATTTTTTGAAAATTAGTGTGTAAATTTAAATATATTATGAAACTCGACGAATTTTCTTTAAGATATATTTTCTTACCTTAAGTATAACAAAAATTACAATAAAAGTCAATCCTTAATAGGCAAGGTACAAACAGCTCTTTTATGCCAGTTATGTTGATGTTTGACGAATTTTTGGAGATTATTGCCAAATTCATATTTTTCATTAGTACCAAAACCAACGGATAGACTACCTTTTATATACGTAAAAAAAATCCTTTTGATAACCCTTCAAATATTCTTTGGACCCGTCGGTCATGTCTTTATTCAGCGGCGTGGAGAGATATTGGCCGGATCCGGTGTAATTAAAAATATTAAAACGAACCCAGTGCGGATTAATATCCAACTGTATGGCGTTAACGGCTCCGGCGCTTCTTAAAGCCTCGGCTAAAGTTTGCGGGCTCAAATTATTTCCCGCGGCAAAAAGCAGTTCGCCATTTTTTCCCACTCCAACCCCGGAACGCCAGGTAAAATCATTGGCCCCCACCACTCGCCCCCAAACCTGCTGGCTATCGGCATTTGCCACGGTAATGTTGCCGTTCTCTATTAGCATAGGGCCATTTTGTCTTACAAAAGTTATGTCGGTGCCGAGCTGTTGCCCGGTATAATTTAAAATATTAATTGAACCGTCGGCATGACCGACAACCGTACCCAAATTATTTTTTAAAGGCAAATAAACCGTATCCCCTACAATCATGCCGTAAGCTCCGTCGCGATATTGAAAGCCTCCGTCAAAGGCGGCAACCAAATTTCCACTTTGAACAATATTTTTTGGCACTTTCCCCGAACCATACTTTCCTACTTTACCTCCCGGCTCAACCGTTCCCGCAACGCTTCCCAAATTCAGGCTGGCGGTATCAATTTTTACAATAGAAACAATGGCAAACGATCTGGTTGAATCCGGCCTGACAAAGGCATATGCCATAACTTCCTGATTTGGAAAAATATCCAGAGGAATATCGTGCCATATTCCCTCTTCAGGCAAAGACGAAAAGGCAGGATTTACAGGCAACGGACTTAAGTTAAGTGAGGAGGAAATACCGGGGGTGTAATTTGTGTCTAAAAATTGCGGCGCGGATGGTTTTTTAAAATAGTAAACTATTTTATTGGCGTTGTCGGAAAAATTAAAAAATATTTTTTCCAAAAAGATAATCCGGCTATCGCCGAAAATTGGGCGTAAATATTTATCCGTAAGCTCAGCTGCGGCCGAAGTGTTGAATTTAACAAAAA
>CAIWKW010000162.1 GCA_903913365.1 Candidatus Doudnabacteria bacterium
GCCGGTAATTTTACCGAGCATAAATACGGCGCCTTTTTCATATTGCTGAACCACGCGGAAACCCGGCAGGACAACAAAGATGATAAGGAAAAACAACACGGTAATTAGAAATGACATATAATTAATTGATCAAAATTGACCATAATTAAATAAAATTGAACTAAATTAATGGGTCCAAATTTTACTTAATTTTAATTAATTTATAAATTTTACTTAATCAATTACTTCTACGCCCATGCTTCTGCAGGTTCCGCGGATAATTTTTTCGGCCGCGGCAAGGTCGTTGGCGTTAAGGTCGGGCATTTTCTTTTCCGCAATTTCTTTAATCTGCTGAGCGGTAATTTTACCAACCTTAGTAGTTAAAGGGTTGGCGCTGCCTTTTGCCAAACCAATAGCCTTCATAATCAAGTTGGAGGCCGGAGGAGTTTTTAAAATAAAGGTAAACGTTCTGTCTTCAAACACGGTCATTTCCACCGGGATAATCATATCCCCGCCCGCTGTGCGGTCGTTAAATTCCTTAACGAATGCGGCAATATTTATACCGTGGGGCCCAAGGGCGGTACCAACCGGAGGAGCCGGAGTGGCCTTTCCAGCCGGAAGCTGGAGCTTTATCATTGTTTTTACTTTCTTGGCCATAATCTAGTTGTTAGTGATTAGTGAATAGTGATTAGTTTTTCATTCTAAACCCATAACTCGAGAAGCGCGAATTGTGGATTAGGGATAAAATTATTTTTTTATCTGACCCTTAATTATTTCAATAATTCCCATTATAAGAAAAAATAAGATGGAGAAAATTCCGACTATCCATATTAAGAGCGGCCAAGGGCTCCAATGGGCCAAAGCCATGGAAGCAGCGTCGCCAGAGCCTATTTGAGCAGGCTTATAAGTAATTGCTTGGCTAAGAAAAATTAAAAGAACTCCTGACACCAAACCTATTAAGTAACCAATTTTTTTGCTTTTGATCACCATATATAACTTTATCCATTTATTGCTGACTTCTGGATCCCGGATATTTTTTGGCTGATGATAATCCTTAAACAAAAAATTCCGGGATGACACCTTAAATTCTACATTTTCTTAACCTGCAAAAAATCTAGTTCCACCGGGGTTTCTCTTCCGAAGATGGTAACCATAACTTTAACTTTGCCTTTGGCTTCGTCCAGTTCCCCTACTTTGCCTTCGTATTCTTTAAAGGGCCCGTCGGTAATTTTCACCAAATCGCCAATGGCAAATTCAACTTTAAACTTCGGTTCGTCCGCGCCCATGCGCTTTTTCAAATAAGCCAACTCTTCGGGGTCGATTGGGGAAGGGATGGTTCCGCTGCCCACGAATCCGGTCACGTTGGGGGTGTTGCGCACCACATACCAGGAATCGTCGGTTACTATCATATCCACCAGAACATAGCCCGGGAAAATTTTTTCTTCAATGGTTGTGCGCTTGCCTTCTTTAATCTTGATTTTCTTTTCCTTGGGTACCATGGCGTCAAAAATTTTGTCCTGCATATCCATGGACTCAATGCGCTGCTTCAAATTAAAAGCAACACTGTCTTCGTAACCGCTATAAGTGTGGAGAACATACCAATGGCGCTCTCCTGTAACTTGTTGTCGTGACATAAATTATTCGGATCTACAGATTAATACAAATCTACAGATACCTACAGATGCTAATTATTAAACTATTCTAAAGATAGGATCTGTAGGTATCGGTAATATCTGCCTATCTGTAGATCTGCACTATAAATTATTTAAAGTAAATTATTAAAGCTGTTAAAATTATTAAAATTTCACAGTAAAATGTCCAGCTACGGAAATAAAATTTTAAAAAATTAATCCAGTACTCAAGAAAGCCTTTGCCTTCAATAGGTATTTCTACGCCCCTATCTTTTAACGCCCATAGTTCTAAATTAAACGGCCAAAGCCACATAACTCCCAGTTCAATACTGTCCAGCAAAAAATGCGACCAAGAACAAAGCCAGAGCAAAAGTCCGAGGCACCTGCCGTAATTAGTAGATGAAAAACAAAAAAGCAGAAATCCGGCGAAAAACCATAATATTGGGATGTGGCTGTAAAGTTTTCTGTGGTTTAACTTTTGCTTCCACCACGATTTTGAGAGAATAAAAACAACAAACGTGTCCAAATCCGGGGCAAAGCTGAAAAACGTCCCCCACCAAATAAGCTTAGTTTGTTCGGGCAAGCTTAAATTGAAGTGACTGATTTTTAAAAGAGCTTCTGCCGTTAAATACCCTGCGGCAATGTGTCCTGGAGGTAGCATAGTGACGATAAACAATTGACAAGAATTAAAAGATTTAAATGATTGGCATGATTGGACTGCAGAAAATTCTTGTCATTCTTTTAAATCCTGTCAATCTTGTCATTCGCTCTATCTGGCTAAAATAACTTCAAAGACTCTAAGCAACAAATAGTCAAAAGCGCCCAAAATAGCGGCAACCACAAGGCTAAAAACTATTACTGTTAAGGTATACCTGACGGTTTCGCTTCTGCTTGGCCAAACAACTTTGGCTAACTCATTCTTAACCTGAACTAAAAATTCAAACATATATAATTTACGAAGTATCTGCCTATCGGCAGACAGGCGAGAATTTACGAACTTACGAATTCGTACGTTCATACTTTTTTCGTAATTCGTAAACTTATTAATTTTAGTCTTTTTTAAAAGGCCCTCAAGGCCTTTAATTACGATTATAATAACAAAAAGCCGGAAAAATGTCAAACCGGGTAACTGTCAGAATATAAGTAAATAAGCTTATCAAAAAACACTGGAATTCTGGCCTACCCTTACACTGACATACTGATTATCTGACATCTGATTTACTGCAAAAGCTGCTTAACCTTGGCAAAAACCTCTTCCAAGGTTGTATTGGCTTTTACAAGATAATCGTCTATTTTTAAAGCTTTGGCGCGTAAAATGTCTTTATCGCTCCACAAATTGCTTAAAATAATTACCTTGGTCTGGGCGATTCTTGCGTCCGGATAATACCTGATTCTTTCCAAAACCTTAAAACCGTCAAGCTTCGGCAGCATAATGTCAAGCAAAATTAAATCCGGAGAATTATCCATAACTACCTCAACGGCTTTTTCCCCGTCGCCTACTTCAAGAATCTTACAATTAAATTTGCTCAAGCCATCAACCAAGCTCTTTCTCATAGTATCATCGTCTTCCACTATCAGAATTTTTTTTATTTCATCCGGCATATTAAGAAATCCTAACTATATCTCGCGAACTTTTAAAATTAAATTATCTGTGCCACTCTGGTAAACACAGTCTCCAAAGAAGTGTTGGCTTTAACGAAATATTCGTCAATTTTTAAAGCCTGCGCGCGTAAAATATCTTTGTCACTCCACAAATTGCTTAAAATAATTACCTTGGTCTGAGAAATTTTTTCGTCCGGATAATGCCTAATTCTTTCCAAAACCTTAAATCCATCCAGCTTTGGCAAAATCATATCCAATAAAATCAAGTCCGGCTTGTTGTCTATAATCATTGTAACCGCTTTTTCACCGTCCCCTGCCTTCATCACCTTATAGTTAAATTTAGACAAACCGTCCATTAGGCTTTTGCACATGGACTCGTCGTCTTCAACAATCAAAATTTTTTTTATTTCGTCTGACATATAACCAATTATACCACAAAAATCGGCATAAAAACAACTATTTTTATAGAAGAGGCCTCCAATAATGGGCTAGGCAGAAAGACTCTTAGTACGGCCCTGAGTCTTTACTTAATCACTATTGCCCCATTAAACACGCCAATATTGCCAATTTTTACCGTAATTTCCCCAAGCAAGCGCTTTTCCTTATTTTCGCCGCCGCTGCTTATTAAAAGCGAATAGCAGCCCTTGTTGGCTCTAAGCAAAAACCTGCCGTCATTATGAACCTTGGCCGTGCCAAAACCTATATTTTTTAGTTTTTTACTGCGCAGCTCCAAAAAAAGCTCGCCATTATTTTCAATTTGAGATTTTATTTTAATTAGCCCCCACAAACGAGGCTCGGGTAAAAGTTTTGATAAAAACAAAGTTAACAAAAACGCGGACACTACGAGGCAATTTATAAGAGAAAACTTTGGGTAGCCAAACCACAAATTAAGCAAACCAAAAACAAACCCAGCCCAAAATATAACAGCCAAAAGTTTTTTTAAAAACAGCCTGGCGTAAGGATAGGACAAAACAACCTTGGCCTTGGCTTTCTGATTCCAATCCGAGCTCTCCGGATCCATGGGGATATTCGGCCCTACCACTTCCGATTCTTCCGAAAGTACAAAAAACTCTCCATGATGCAAATTTTGATAAATTCCGTCGCTATCGCCCATGGCGTATTTGGAAGGAAAGGAATAATTGGTCTTGCGGGCAAAAATTTTAAATTTTCCCGGCCTGGCTAAAAATCCATAACGGCCTTCCATGTCGGTAATACAAGTTTCAATTTCCTGCCCGTTTAAATAAAGTAGCTTAACTATTACCGGATCCAGCGGCTGTTTACTAACGCTGTCATAAATAATTCCCCAAAACTTTTTGCCGCTTCTAAGGCTGAACAATTTGAACAACTCGTCAAAAAAGACAAGAATACTTAAATAAACAGAGGGAAAAAATGCTTTCTTAATTTTATACTCAGGCATAGGTTTTATAGCAAAACTTAGTTAGACATTAAAATTTTATTTTAAGGGCAAAATAGATTGGGCAACTTTAAGTACATTGGAAAGAAGCATGGCAACGGTTACCGGGCCAACCCCGCCGGGAACCGGGGAAACAAAGCCGGTAATTTCTTTGGTCGAATCAAAGTCAACGTCCCCGACAATCCCCCCTTCCGATTCGGAAGTCCCGGCATCAATAACAATTGCCCCGGGTTTTACCATTTGCCCGGTTATTAATTTCGGATGGCCGGTTGCCGAGATTACCACATCCGCCTGCATAATTGCCCGTTCAATATTTTCGGTTTTGCCGTCAGCCGCTTCCACCTCGTACCCTTTGGCACTTAACAGATAGTTAACCGGCCTGCCAACCAGCTGCCCCCGGCCAATAACCAAGAATTTTTTTTGAGTTAAGTCCAAACTCAAGCTGTCCAGCACCGCCATAACCGCCTGGGCGGTCGGATAGCTTAAGTATGGTTTCCCAGAATAGAACAAATCCGCGTTTGCTTTTCCGGTGCAATCCACATCTATACGCGGGTCTATGGCGTTTAATACAGCTTGGGTACCCAAGCCAATGGGAAGAGGCAGCTGAACAATAAGTCCGCAAATATTTTTTTCGTTATTCAGTTTTTTTATTTCCAAAATTACTTCTTCTGTTTTTATTCCTTTGGGGAATTCCGCGCGCCTAAATTCAAACCCGGCCTTTTCCGCGGTTTTAGCCTTCATAGCCACATACTGTTTTGACGCAGCATCATCGCCAATAAGCACGTCGCAAAAAATCGGACGAAAGGAAAGCTTGGAAACCTCAACACTTACTTGCTCCAAAATATCGCGCGCTATTTTTCTTCCGTCAATAATTTGCATTAAATAACATTTTAATCTTTACTTTATTATTATTTAAATTATAGCAAAAAACCCTATCTTTGTCGTATAAAATTAAGAGTGGCTTTCTTCGCGAAGCCTTCTAATATGCTCTTTAAGCGCTGAGGAAACTTCTATCTTTTCATCCCGCTCATAACCCCATCGCTTACCTTCTGCTTTTAACTGCACTTCTTTGTCATAAGCCGACTCGCCTTTATCGTTTTTTCCAACTTTCAAAATACCCTTCATAACATCCTCCAAGGGTCCTTCCCCTTCCCACATCTTTTCTTCTAGCCTAGGAATATATGGGTACTCATATTTAACAAGATTCTGCTGATTAGAATAATCCGTAATTATTCTTGAACCGAAAGTATGAATCGCGTCAAAATCATCAATCCCATACAATCTGTTTAACCATACACCAGTGATTTCCCAAGCCGGAGATTTTGGAGTGTTTGGGCTTTCAATTTCACGATCTTTTCTCATTTGCCGCTGCTTCTTATAATTCGGCATTATTTCTTCTGCGATTTTTTTCAACCACCATTTTTCAATTGTTGTTAAATTTTTTATGTCAAATTTGTCTTTTAGCATCGCCTCTGCACTATAAATATATTCCGGCAAGTCTAACTCCCCATTATAATATTGATTATTCCACTTTTCTCTTTCAAGCTGTTCGGGAGTTTCTCTTCCAATTTCAATAAAATTATTTGAAGCATTCTGCTCTGACATAAAATTTTCTGTATCGTTAATTGTTAATAATTTATTGTTATTTTTTATACCTATTTTCCGCCCACCACAAAAGGGCGTCTTTTACGACTGGTTCGGCAACGGCGTTTCCTTCTCCGCCGGCTTCCACCAAAACAGTGATGACGATTTGCGGGGTTTCGTACGGGGCGTAAGCGGTAAACCAGGCGTGGGTTCGGCTGGAATCGGCTCCGTCAAATTGCGAAGTTCCGGTTTTACCGGCTGAAGTAATGGGCAAAGTATTTAAAGGCTTGGCTGTTCCGGCTGTGACGGTCTGCCTCATCCCCTCCTGCACAAGTTTAAAAACAGCAGGCGAAGCAATATTGGAAACCAAAAGCTTGGGCTGGCTTTGCCAAACCGTATTGCCGTTTTGGTCAACGGCCTTTTGGGCAATTTGCGGAACAAAACCTTTTCCGCCATTGGCCACTATGGCCGTCCATTCGGCCACTTGCAAAGGAGTTACCAATACAAAACCCTGGCCAATACCCATATGGTAGGTATCGCCCAAATACCATTTGCCGAGCAACGGGTCATTGTTGTAATAACTCATTTTCCAATCCGGATCCGGCACCAGGCCCGGTTTTTCCCCGGGAATATCTATACCCAAAGGTTTTCCCAAGCCAAACTTCCTGAAATATTCCGCCAGCTTGTTGGCGCCGAGCCCAACCAAAGAACCGTTGGGCGACCCTCCGGCAACTTCATAAAAAAAGATGTCGGAGCTAAGGGCAATGGCACTACGCACGGTCATTGGTCCAAGCCCTCCGGGCTTCCATCCGCGAAAATCGTATTTTTGGGAAGGATCAAACTGATTGGGCACAACCAAATCTCCGTTGTCGACAATTTTAGTATTCTCGTCAATTACCCCCTCCGAAAGTCCGGCCGTGGCTGTCATAAGTTTAGAAGTGGACCCGGGCGGATACTGGCCGGCTATTGTGCGATTAAACATGGGCAAGCTCGGGTCTTGCATCAGCTTTTGATAATCATTCTGGCTAATGCCGCCGGCAAAAAGATTATTATCAAAACCGGGCAAGCTGACTAAAGCTAACACCGCCCCGGTGCGGGGATCCAAAGCAACAGCCGCAGCCTTGGGTGATTTAATTGTGGACAATTGCTGATACAAACGATCCTGCAAACCTTTGTCTATATTCAAAATCAGCTTGTTACCTGCAACCGGGCTGCTCTCGCCAAGATCGTTAAGTAGTTTTCCGGTCGCATCCACCTCCACGATATCCGCGCCATTGGTGCCGTGCAAATATTTTTCATAAGATGACTCAATCCCGGTCTTGCCGATAAAATCAACCGTGGCATATAAATTTTTATTTTTCTCATCCAAATCTCCCGGCGAAACCAATCCGGAATATCCCAGCATATTGGCAAAAACTTCCGGATCCAAGTATTGCCTTATTGGAATTTGCCGAGCTTCAAAACCAGGAAATTGACCGGCCAAAGTTTGAAACAAAATGCTTTGATCGTTTGTTAAACCCTGCTTAATTTCAATGGAGTCAACCGATTTTCTGTCTATAATACTGAGTTTTTCGGAAATGTCCTGAGGGCTTATGGAGAATTTTTGTCCCAGACTGTCTATTTCTTTTTGTAAATCCGTTTGATTTTTCGGCAAATCGAAAGGTATGGCCACCAAATTAAAACTGGCCGTATTTTGAACCAAGACCTGGCCGGTACGATCTAAAATTAAACCCCTGGGAGCCAAAATAGTCTGGCTGCGTATACGGTTATTGTCGGATAGCGCACGAAAAACTCCGCCGTCTATAATCTGCAGAAAAAAAATTCTGCCGGTTAAAACCAAAAATACCGCGCCAAAAATCAGCCAAAACCAAAATAAATTCAGTACGGACCGTTCGGAATCGTAAAGCTCCTCCACTTCACTGCCGGCATCAACAGCCGATTCCTCCCAATCCAAAGGCCGGTTTCTTTTTGACCTATTGAAATTTGCACCCAAGTCAAAAGGGTTGTTGTTGTTTTTCATAACTAAAAAAAATACTTTGTCCGGCTGCGCTCCGCTCGATGGATGTTAAAATCCGCGCCTTTTGGCGGATAAATTCTCAATAAACTTTTTTACAAAATCGGAAAACAAATACATAGGATAAAGCACAATCCAATTATAAAAAAATTCCGGCAAAATACCCGCTGCGTAAATTTTAATGCCAATGTATTCCGAACTTAGGCCGAGCTTAAACACCAGCAAACCGTAAAGCCAAAGCACCGAATTCATGAGTAAAAGGGATCCGAGCAGCAGCAGGCTTAAAACTTGCCAGTTCAACTCGAAAACCAATAAATTGTTAATTAAAAGATACAGGCAAAACACCACAACCAAAAAACTTAAAGTATACCCGCCAAAAAAATTTGTGGCAAAAAAATCAAGCAGCAGCCCGGAAAAGAAAGCAACAAAGAAAAAATCAAAATCCTTTTTTTCCAAACATAAGTATATGGAAAAGAGCAAAAGCAAATTGGGAATTTGCCCGTAAATCTGCAAATTATTAAACAGACCAATGTTAAAGCCAATTAGCCCAATAATAATTATAAAATAAATAAAATACTTCATAACAATTAATTGTTCTCCCTCTACTGTTTTGCTACAAAAACAAAAGACAAATTATTAAAATCTATCGGGCTAAACAGTGCCGCTCTTTTAAATAAATCGCTACCCGAAGACAAAATATCGCTCACTTCACCTATTAATACACCCTTGGGAATGTTTTCATTTATTCCCGCGGTGGAGACCAAAGAGCCTTTGGACAAAAGCGCGTTTTGAGGAACCTGGTCCAGAATTATTCCCGACCCGAACGAACCTTTGGCAATAGCATTAACCCCGGTTTGGCTAATAGCCGCGTCAGTGGAAAAATTTGAGCTTATTGCCAAAACTCCGGTACTGGAATTTTTCCCGGCGTAATTGATTTTCCCCACCAAATAACCCTGGGAAATTATTGCCTGACCCTCGCTTATGCCCTCATTCGTCCCGCAATTTAAAATTATCGAGTCGGTTAAACCAAAAGCGTTTTCGGAAAGCACGGTACAAGGAATTAAGGACAATTGGGTATTTTTTACAAACCCAAGTTCTTTCCTAAGCGCATCGTTTTCCAAGGCTTCCTGCTGATACTGCGTCAAATTTTGCTGCAAAGTTGAGACTTCGGAGCGCAGCTGATTATTTTCCTGGGCAATTTTTTTCAGCTGGTACAAAGTAGAAAAAAAATTCTTTATTGGCATTACAATGTTTTCCACCAATATAATAACAGGCCGGGGCGACTGCAGAGCGGCTACCCGAATCGGATCCAAAATGCCCTTTGTCTGCATAAATGACAAAATAGCGACAACTACAACGCATGCCGAAAAAATTCCGAACGCTCTGGTATAAATAAATCTCATAAATAATCGCGAATATAAAAATTTGTATTAATATACAAATACTTTCTAACTGGCTCATCTAAAATTGACAGGCCGATGTTGTTTCAGTAGACATATTATTAAAGCTGCAAAACCGATTTGCAATTTGTATATTAATTTTAATTTGTATATTTGCGATTACTATCGTGGAATTTTTGCAAATTCCGTGGGAACCAAAACATCTTTAAGTTGTTCAAGATCTTCCACCACCACGCCGGTTCCCCTTACCACGCAAGTAAGCGGGTCTTCCGCAACAATAATCGGCATCTGAGTGGCTTCGCCGATTAATTTGTCCAAACCGCGCAAAAGAGCGCCGCCGCCGGCCAAAATAATTCCCTTGGTCATAATGTCCGAAATCAGTTCCGGCGGAATTTCTTCTATTACGCTTTTTACGCTGTTAACAATTACTTTAAGGCTATGCATTAAAGCTTCTCTTCCCTGAGTATCGGAAATAGTAACCTCTTTCGGCAAACCGGAAACCAAATCCCGCCCCCGCATTTGCGCGTAAAGAGCTTGCTCCTGCGGATAAGCGCTGCCAATTTTAAATTTCACTTCTTCGGCTGTTCTTTCCCCGAGCAACAAATTAAAATTATCGCGGGCATACTGGATAATATTTTCATTCATCTCATCGCCGGCAATACGCAGGCTCTTTGAAACAACAATTCCGCCCAGAGAGATAACCGCAATTTCCGTTGTACCTCCGCCAATGTCCACAATCATGCTGCCGGATGCGTCCTGCACGTTTAAACGGCTGCCAATAGCCGCGGCCATTGGTTCTTCTATTAAAAATGCTTGGCTGGCGCCCGCATTTATAGCCGCGTCCTGCACAGCGCGCTTTTCCACCTCGGTCACTCCGGAAGGAATACCAATTACCACGCGCGGGCGCCGCAAAAAGGTATAAGTCTCGGCGTGGACTTTATCTATAAAATACCTGAGCATGGCTTCGGTAACTTCAAAATCGGAAATAACTCCGTCAACCAGCGGACGCGTGGCCACAATATGCGGAGGAGTGCGCCCCACCATATTGCGGGCTTCGCTGCCAATGGCCAAAATTTGCTTGGTCCTTTGGTTAACGGCCACCACGCTCGGCTCATTAATAACAATTCCCTTGCCTTTTACGTAAACAAGAGTGTTGGCGGTACCAAGGTCAATGCCAATGTCTTTTGAAAATCTTTGATAGAACTT
Organism: Candidatus Doudnabacteria bacterium; assembly: GCA_903913365.1. Taxonomy (GTDB): domain Bacteria; phylum Patescibacteriota; class Doudnabacteria; order UBA920; family UBA920; genus PALSA-1336. Next base: position 10,831 of record CAIWKW010000162.1, read on the forward strand.
ATCGAACATGTAAAAATGCCAAATTTCCAATTTCCAATTTCAAACAAAATGCCAAATGCCTAAATTTAAAATTTGAAAATTAGGATTTCATTTGACATTTGGTATTTGAAATTTAAAATTTTTATTTTAAATACTCTGCGAGTGCATCTATCTTTACCAATTTTACGCTCGCTTCAGACCTCTTCTTTACTTCCACAGATTCTTCCGCCAAAGTTTTTGCCGAAACCACCAGGCGATAAGGGATTCCTATAAGGTCGCTATCGGCAAATTTTGTTCCGGCGCTCAAATCCCTGTCATCATATAATACCTCAACTCCGTCCTTAAGTAAATCCTGGTAAATTTCGTCCGCCTTATTTTCCGCGCCTTTTAAGGAAATAAGATGAACTTTAAACGGAGCCACATTTTCCGGCCAAATTATGCCTTTATCGTCGTGGAATTTTTCAACAACAGAAGCCATGGTCCGGCCAACGCCAATGCCATAGCAGCCCATATAATAAGGTTTCTCGCTGCCGTCGGCATCCCGAAAATTGGCGCCTTTCATTAATTTGCTGTAATGATAGCCGAGTTGAAAAATATTGCCCACTTCAATCCCTTTTTTTTCTACGAGCTTATTTTTTCCGTCCGGCGCCAAATAACCGGCTTTTGCCAGAGCGATATCATAAAATTTTTCCGGTTCCGGCAAATCACGGCCAAAATTTATGTTTATGGAATGGAAATTAGTAACATTGGCTCCGCATTCAAAATTTTTGCGCCCTTTAAGCGATTCGTCCATAACAACCTTAACCTGCTTGGGCAAATTTAAAAATCCGGCATAGCCAACTTCCGCCCCGGTAACACGCTTAACTGTTTCCGGGCTGGCAAGTTTTAAGCTCCCGAGGCCGGCCACGTGCTCCAGCTTAACCGAATTAACATCGTAAATACCATTTACGGCTGCCGCAACAACTTCCCCTTTGTCGTTTTCAAACAATATTGTTTTGGTGGTTTTTTCCGCGGGAATATTTAAAAATTTTGCCAGCTCGCTAACGCCAATAATTCCAACACCTTCAACTTCCTGGGCTTCTTTTAATTCTTCGTTGCCGGTTTCCTGATATTTTTTAAACCTGGCCACATCTTCGTGCGCGGCATAGCTCCCGTCCTCTGAGGCAAAATATTTCGTTTCGCCTACTTCCGATTCCGAAACAAATTCGTGGCAATACTCCCCGCCTATGTATCCATTATCCGATTCCACAATATCGGTTTTCATTCCCAAACGGTCAAAAATTCTTAGGTAAACTTTTTTCATCTCTTCGTAAGTTTTTTTGAAATCCTCTTCATCCTTATGAAAAGAGTAACTGTCCTTCATAATAAATTCCCGAACGCGCAAAAGACCGCCTCTGGCGCGAAGTTCATCGCGAAACTTAGGCGAAAACTGATAGAGCTGGAACGGCAAATCTTTATAAGATAACTGATACTTACGGACCAAATCAACGAACATTTCTTCGGCCGTACCGCCTAGGGCAAATTCCGATTCCCGGCGGTCTTTAACTTTCATCAGCTCAAAGCCCGCGGTATTTGTCCGGTTGGTTTCTTTCCAAAGCTCCAGCGGATGCAAAATCGGCGCCACCATTTCCTGTGCATTAACCGCATCCATTTCTTCTTTAATTACAGCCATAATCTTTTGCTGGACCTTTTCCCCTGCGGGCAAAAAATAATATCTCCCCGCAACAGATTCGGCAATATAACCGGCCTGCTTTAAAAGCTTGGAGGAAATAATTTTTACATCCTCCTCAGAA
>CAIWKW010000163.1 GCA_903913365.1 Candidatus Doudnabacteria bacterium
AGCTTAGCCTGCTGCCTCCAGCGATCATATTTGTTAAGTAACGGTTTATCTTTCCAAAGGGGTTTAAGTTTAAAATCCATAGAGACTTCCTTTCCTTAGTATTTTAGCGGAAAGTGTTACCTATGTATCTCATCTTTTACAGTATTTTAGTTTGGAGAGAGACGAATCGGGGGGCTTTATTAAAAAGCAATAGGAAGATTTTTTGTTTGCCTGCGATGATAAATATACATTAATATCATCAGCAAGCTTATTAAAGTAAAGCTCCTCGCGGAATAAATAAAAGCTAAAATATTTCCTTTTTCCTGCCAAGAATTGAATGTAGGGAGCAGCGAAACAGTTGTGGACAGCAAAATGAGCCCCCATACGGTAAAAGATTCGGAGTTGTGTTTTGATTTAAAAATGTTATGCATAGTTGGAATGTACGCCAAAGCCAAAAGAACTTGTATCAGTAAGTTTGCCTGAAAGGCGTCTTTTGTAAAAAACCAAAACGCAGCAATAAATACCAAGCCCGCCAGATAATATTTTTCAAAAGGTTTTAGTTTCCACCGGGTTTCTGCAAAAAACACCGTAGTTAGAATTATTATTATATCTGTTAAAACGTCGGCTCCGTTTAGGGCTGCCGCAAAAAAATCTTTATTTGCGGTGGAGAGATAACTGACCAGCGACAAAGTTGTAGCGGAAAAAAATATCAACCAAGTGGACAATGTTGGCTGGACCTTTTTAACAAAAATTTTATAACAATTAATAAATGCCGCCGAAAGAGATAATGCGAGTACGAGTAAAGTTGCAATTTGATTTAAGTTCATGTTAAAAGTATAACAAAAAAACTCCTATTTTAACAGAAGTTTCTTTGGCTGGGCGTAGTGAGGGATGTTAAAACTTTGGTACGGCAGGCGGAGGAGTTTATTTATATCCCATCATATTTTCTATGCGCCTCTTTCGGGCAGGTGAGCCAATGCTACAAGCTCCGCCATCACGCCTTTAAAGTATTCGCTCGTTGGGTCAATCTCTAACGCTTTTTTAAAAACATTTACCGCTTTGCCGTAAAGACCTAAATTTTTATAAGCTCTGGCGAGGCCTTGATAAACATCGGGGTTGCCGGGCGCCTTTTGCGCTGCGATCTCAAGGATTTCGATTGCCTCTCTGTTTCTGCCCGCATTTCCAAGCGGAAAGCCGGTATTAATTAATAATTGAGCTTCCAGTCCAGATTCGGGCGGTGAGACTATCATAAGTTTGTCTTCCCAACGTTCCTTTTTTACATGAAAACCTAAACCATTGTTGTTTGGATGGTCTGCAAAAGCTATAATGTCCGCAGGGGTTATATTTTCTCCGTTTGCTGTTTTACCTTCTATTTTTTCCGCGGTTAATTCTTTATTAGCTAGTTCCGGCCTTTCTTTGCCGTCTTGCATATCTTGCCATAAGACTCTGTTGTCGTTTGTTATTACTATCAGCAGGACATGATCACCAATGTTGCCAACTAAATATTTTATGCCAACATTATCAAGCAAAGCGCCGCCAAGAACTGAAGCGCCTACGCAATTCGTTTCTTTTTTACTCAAAATTTCCGCTGGATGACAAACGCCCTCTCGTGAATATGGGTACTGGCTAATGGCCTTCTGAAAAATGTTTGCGACCTCCTCTTCCCTTTTGCCCAGCGCGGCTGTATCTCTTATTTCTCTTAAAGAATCAAGTTCTGCCTTTAGTTTAGGAAGTTCCAACTTGTCGATCAGTTTCGTTTCGTTATCGATAGGGTCTCTTAGTTCGGCTATGAGTTTGTTTAAGCCCTCGCGAAACACCATGTCGTAACTAGCTGCTTTTTCTAAAGCAACTAAATTATCCGGGTCTGGATTAGCAGAACCGTTAAGCCTGCGCCATTCATCAAAACTAGATTGCGCCACCAATTGTTCAGAAGAGTCTTGTTGAAAATCTGGTGTGTTTTTATTTGGATCTTCACGCACTTGCCATTCAGCGTGTCGTGGGTCAGTCGGATAATCTCCCATATAAAATGATTTAAATTTATTTCCTACCATCATTATACACCATACAGTTCGATTCCTACAGCCCTCAACAAAAAATCTCCGCATTTATTTGCGGAGATTTTTTGGCAGGGGCTATGGAACCAAGTTCGAACGTATTTTGAAAATTGTAAATCTTATGCTACGGGTGGTGTTGGCGGAGCTATTTTTTTCGATGGAAGTAAATAAATTATAATTATTCCTAATATACCAAATATCGCTACTAAACCAATCCATGTTCCAGAACGATGTTTTATTTTCAGAAGTTGATAAGTATACCAAGCCGCTGTCAGCTGCAAGACTCCCCATAAAACATACCAAAATGCTGAGTAAGACCGTATTGTTGCATCTGCATCTTGAGTTAAG
>CAIWKW010000164.1 GCA_903913365.1 Candidatus Doudnabacteria bacterium
CGCGCCAAGGCAATGGTGGTAACCAAATCCCGCCTTCACGCGGTTCGGTATAAAATAGCCTTTGATAAATACCTGGCAGAAAAAGGCTATGGACACAAAGCTTTAGTGGCATTTTCCGGGACGGTAAAAGATATAGACACAAAACTTGAGTACACGGAAGGACAAATGAACAAAGTTCCCGAAAGCCAGACCGCCGAAGAATTTAAGAAAGACGAAAATAAGTTTTTGATTGTGGCTGAGAAATTTCAAACCGGATTTGACCAGCCCTTACTTTCGGTTATGTATGTTGACAAAAAACTGGGAGGTGTGGGCGCGGTACAAACTTTATCGCGTTTAAACCGGACTACGCACGGCAAGGACAATACCTTTGTCTTGGATTTTGTGAACCAAACCGACGAGATAAAAGAAGCGTTTCAGCCTTACTACACAACCACAGTACTTTCGGAAGCCACAGACCCGAACATTTTACACAACTTGGAGCGCGAGGTGCGCGGCTTTAAATTCTTTACTGATTTTGAAGTAAACGGATTTATAGAAGAATACCTTGCCGGGGCAACGCCGGACAAGCTGAATTATATTATTGACGGTGTCGTTCAAAGGATAAATGACGAAAACCTTACGGAAGAAGAAATGGAAAGTTTCAAGTCCACGGTATTTGATTATCTTAAAAAGTACGCGTTTATTTCGCAAATCGTGACTTTTGAGGACCCACAGCTTGAAAAACTGTTCATTTTCCTAAAATTTCTTATCAGGAAATTACCGAAAAGAGAAAACCCGCTGCCTTACGAAGTTCTGGAAGCAATAAACATGGAGACATACCGGGTTGAAAAGAAAGGCGAAAAAAACCTTCAGCTGGAAAACGCGGAAGGGATTATTTATCCAATGGGCGGCGGCGGGGAAACCCATGTCGCGGAAACCGAAATAGACCCGCTTTCAAGAATTATTAAAGAAGTTAATGAACGGTACGGCACAAATTTTAACGACGGGGACAGAGTTATATTGAATGACTTAAGCAGGAGGCTCCTGGAGAGCGACGTTCTCAAAGGTTCCGTAAAAAATAACAGCAAGGACGCGGCCAAACTGAAATTTGACCAACTCTTTCAAGACGAGCTGGTTGGGGTATTGGATAATCATTTTAGCCTTTACCAAAAACTTGACCAAAATCCCGAGCTTAAAAAGTTTGTCCAAGAACGGGTATTTGAGCATGTAATTAATAAAATGGGGCGATAAAATATTAAAAATTAAACAATAAATTATACCTATGCAAGTACAACAAAAACCCCTGTATCAATTTTTGGAAGGATCCGGCAAAAGCTTTATCATACCTGTATATCAACGAGATTACGCTTGGACCAAGGTAAATTGCCAAAAGTTGTGGGATGACATGATGAGTTTAAACCCAACCAGTACTAATAAAAATGCCAGGGCAGACCATTTTTTGGGCACCTTAGTGACTATAGGCAGCGGTTTTGAGGAATATGCGATTATTGACGGCCAACAAAGATTGACTACGGCATCGCTTTTATTAATTGCCCTGCACAATTATTTAAAGAAAATGCCGGAAAAAAGCGCTGGGGACAGCACTTTAGAACAGCAAATATTGGATTTTTTGATAAATAAATACTCGCCGGAAAAAGACAAAAGAATTAGGTTAAAACCGAATAAACAGGACAAAATGCATTTTGAGATGCTTTTTGAAAATGATAAAAATCTTGACAACACCTCGAATATTATCAGTAACTATTATTTTTTTGTAGAAAAAATTGCTTCCGGGGAAATTACTCCTCAGCAACTCTTTAACGTATTTAGAAAGTTAGAAGTTGTTTTAATTGATTTGGTTCGAGGGCAGGACGACCCGCAGCTTATTTTTGAAAGTCTTAATTC
>CAIWKW010000165.1 GCA_903913365.1 Candidatus Doudnabacteria bacterium
AGCGAGGGCATATGTTAACGGAAAGAAAAGGGATATATTGGAAGCGGACATTAACCATTTGAAAAATGCGGAAAAGGTTTATTTGGAAATAGCCAAACTGTTTCCTAATACCAAACTGGTGGAATGCATAAAAGACGGAAAATTGCTTTCTCCCGACGATGTGCACAACAAAGTATGGGAATTGGTAAGAAGAATTGCGCTTAAAGACATAAAGCCGTCATAGAGTTTTTATGGATATTGAATCAATTAAACAGCAAAATTTAAAAATTGCCGAAGAAAAAGGTTTTGGCGTAACTTTGGAAACTATTTCGGTTCCGGAAAAATTTGCCTTAATCCATTCGGAAATATCCGAGGCTTACGAAGGATTTGTAAAAGGAAATTTTAAGGAGAGGCACGGGTTTGAAGAGGAGCTGGCAGATGCAATGTTAAGGACTTTGCATTTAGCCGGAGCCATGGGAGTGACATTTACAAAAACAACCGAAAAGAATGTAATTCTTCCCGGAGACATGGCTAGCAAACTGATTTTATTGCACCAAGTGGTCTCGGAAGCTTATGAGGCATACCGTAAAAAAGATTTGGATCTTTGCAAGGAAAAAATATTTAAAATAGTTGATGTAGTTTTAGCAGTTGCCGGTAAAGAAAACATAGATTTGGAAAAAGCGGTATTGGCAAAAATGGAACTAAATAAGAACAGGGTCTGGGACAAAGCATTATTTAATGAAGAATTAAATAAAAATATATGACCATTTATGTAAGCCACAGCAGAGATTTCGACTTTGATAAGGGTTTGTATCAGCCGATAAAAAATTCAGAACTGGCTAAAAATCACAATTTTATTTTTCCTCACGACAAAGCGACTGAAATTTATCCGATTAAGGAATTATTGCAAAACAAAAAATGTGATTTAATTTTGGCGGAAGTCAGTTTTCCTTCAACCGGCCAGGGTATTGAGTTGGGATGGGCCAATCTTATTGGCGTAAAAATTTTATGTGTCCATAAAGAAGACAAAAGAATTTCCGGCTCTATCAAGACTGTGACGGAAAACATTTTTTCGTATAAAGACTCTGCAGATTTAATTAATAAATTAGTCGATTATTTAAAAAATATATGATTTCAATTATTGCAGCTGTAGCGGACAACAATATTATAGGAATAAAGAACGGTTTGCCGTGGGACTTGCCTGAGGACTTAAAGCGTTTTAAGGAAATTACCACGGGTAAAACCGTGCTTATGGGCAGGAATACTTTTTTGTCCATAATGGATATTTTAAAGAAACCTTTCCCCGGCAGAACGAATGTGGTTATTAGCAATCAGCCTGATGATGTGGTGCCGGACGGTGTTTTGCTTTACAGCGATTTGGAACAGGCATTAAAGGATTTGTCCGGCAAAGACGTGTTTGTGGTTGGCGGGGCCATGATTTTTAGCCAAATGATAAATCGCGTTGATAAATTATATATAACCCATATTCATAAGTCTCCGGAAGGCGACGTGTCGTTTCCGAAGATTGATCCAAATATTTGGAAAAAAGTTTGGGAAGAAAAATACGACGGATTTGACTTTGTAAATTACGAAAAGATATAGAATGCCACAAAAAACACCCTTGTAAAAGGGTGTTTTTTGTTGGACTAGGCGCAGAATTTTTGGTAAAATAATAGGGCTCTTGCAGCGTTCTGGCGTAAGGAAACTTATGTCAAAACGGCATGTGGTGTTATGTTTAGGCGAACAGCTTCATGGGCGCTTACAAGCGCTCGCGAAGCTGGAAAGCCGGCATCTCACTGAGCAGGTAATTTATCTGCTTGAGGTAATGCTGGCCATCGCACACCGTCAACGGAAAATCGCTCTCAGCCCTGAACCTATTGAGCGATCGGTAGCCAATCTTGGCATCAAGCTTGTTTTAACCGAGGAGCTTGATGAAGAACTTTTCCACTTTGGGGCTTCTTATGGTCTGACTAAACAACAGATTATTAGAACTTTTTTGTGGATGGGTCTTAGCTGTCGCGAGCGAATCGGCCATCAAGATCTGGTATTGAGAAAGGAGGATTTTGTAGAGCTTTCTTTGGAACGCTTTCAGGTTCCAGCTCGAATACAATGACAGAACACTTTATAGGGGGCTCGACAAGGAAAATACATAAATCCTGAGTCAAATGTCAGCCCCTTTAAGTTTTTTATATTTATATATTGGTTAGATGGAGTTAGTATTAAACAGTAATTATTAAAATTTACCGGTGAACGAATTAATTAAACGATTAAAAGATCTCAAATCCGAAATCTTAAATCTTAAATCTCACCTGAGCCTGCCGCAAAAAGAGCAGAGGATTTTGGAATTGGAAGAAAAGATGCAGGCAAAGGATTTTTGGGCGGACAACCAGCATGCGCAAAAAGTTTCCCGGGAGCATAGCCAGTTGAAAAAGTTTTTTGATTTTTGGCAAAATTTGGAAAAGAATACTTCGGAATTATCAGAATTAATACTGTCAGATGTAGGGGCGAGCTTTAGCCGCCCGTCATCGGAAGCGGGCGGCCAAGGCCAGCCCCTACAAGATTCAGATAAAAATTATTTTGAACAACAGGTTGTTAATTTGGAAAAGCAGTATAAGCAAAATCGTTTTGTGGCTTTGCTTTCCAGAAAGTACGACGATCACAACGCGATTTTTTCCGTTCACTCGGGAGCGGGCGGCGTGGACGCGCAGGACTGGGCAGACATGCTACTTAGAATGTTTTTGCGTTATTGCGACAGAAAAGGATTTATTACGGAAGTTATAGAACTAAGCAAAGGGGAACAAGGCGGAGTTAAAACAGCGGTGGTGGAAGTATTTGGCCCGTACGCTTACGGATTGCTTAAAAGCGAGGCCGGAGTACACCGTTTGGTTAGGCTTAGCCCGTTTAACCCGGCCCATACCAGGGAAACCTCTTTTGCCCTATTAGAGCTGCTGCCTTTGCTTGAAGAGCAGGAAGAACTTAAGCTCGACCCTAAAGATTTGAAAATAGAAGCCAATACGGCCTCCGGACACGGGGGACAAAGCGTGAACACAACTTACTCGGCCATACGTATAACTCATATACCCACCGGTTTAAAGGTAAGTATCCAAAACGAGCGCTCCCAGCACCAGAACCGGGAAATTGCCATGAAAATTTTAATGGCCAAGTTAAAAACTCTGGAAGAGCAGAAGCTCCAGGCGGAAAAACAGGAAATTCGAGGTGAATTTAAGAGTGCGGAATGGGGAAACCAAATCCGTTCCTACGTAATTCATCCGTATAAATTGGTAAAAGATCATCGCACCAATTTTGAATCCACTGATCCGGACTCCGTACTTAATGGTGAGCTTGATGAATTTGTGGAAAAGTTTTTGGAGCAGGCCGCTGGCAAGCAGGTAAGCGTATAAGCTGGTCAGCTGATAAGAAATATCTGCCAACTGATTAGCTGATAAGCTTATTTGCTTATGCGCTTTGCAGAGCAGGGTTTTGTTTTGCCGTTATTTTTGCTATAATAAAAATATTGAGTTCGTTTCGAAATAAAAACCTTTGCTGGCTCGCTTATTAGCTTATTCGCTGACAAACTTCCCAATGATCAAGTTTGAAAACGTCATAAAAACATACAACAACCAAAGAGCCTTAGACGGCATTAACCTTCAGGTGCATCATGGAGAGTTTATTTCTTTGGTCGGACTTTCGGGTGCCGGCAAATCCACTTTGCTTAAGCTGATTATCGGCGAAGAGCAAATAGACGGCGGGAAAATTTTAATTGATGAAATAGATATTTCCAAAGTAAAAAAAGGAGACTTGCCTTATTTGCGCAGAAAAATTGGCATGGTGTTTCAGGATATTAAACTTTTGCCCAAAGCAACGGCTTTTGAAAACATATCTTTTGCCATGGAAGTCTGCGGCCATAGCAAAGAAAAAATAAAAGAAGAAGTGCCGAAAATTTTGGAATTGGTCGGTTTGGAAAAAAAAAGCAACAGTTTTCCCCACGAAATGTCCGGCGGGGAGAAACAGCGCGTTGCCATTGCCAGGGCTTTGTCTCATCGTCCCGTGTTGCTTCTTGCCGACGAGCCAACGGGAAATTTGGATGAAGTTAACGCCTCGGAGGTTTTAGACTTATTGCTGAAGATAAACCAGCTTGGTACCACGGTTATTTTAGCCACCCATGCTGTGGATTTGGTAAATAAAATTAAAAAACGGGTAATTACCATAGAAGACGGTAAAATTACCATGGAGCAAGAGCAGGGGAGATACCGGTTGTAATTGAGCATGATTAAATAAAATTAAGTAAAATTGAACAAAATTAGAATCAATTTTATTTAATTTTACTTAATTTGTAAATTTTACTTAATACCCAATGCTTGATTCAATTTCATTTTTTCGCGTAGTTAAAGCCGGACTGACAAACTTTGCCAGGAATATTTGGCTGTCCGTTGCCGCCACTATGGTAATGACCATTACTTTGGTAATTTTTGGCACGCTGTTTTTACTGTTTATTTTAACCAATTATTCTTTAAGCACCATTAAAAATACCGTTGATATTAGCGTCTATTTTAAATCCGGCCTTGGGGAAGACCAAATTACAAAAATAAAAAATGATACTTCGGCCGATCCTAAAGTCAAGGAAGTTGTTTATGTTTCCGCCACAGATGCTTTTAATAACTTTAAAATTGCCCACCAAAGTGATCCGTTAATAACCCAGTCACTAAATGAGTTAAATGATAATCCGCTTCCGGCCACTTTACATATTAAAACCTATCAGCTTGATGATTATCCGGCTGTGGCCCAAAAACTCGAGTCGGATCAATACAAAGATTTTATCGACAAAGTAAATTACGAAGACAACCGGGCAATTATTGACCGGTTAAATAAGATTTTAAAATTTATTATTGCTTTCGGCATTGGGCTGGTGGTGGTTTTTTCGATTATCGCTATTTTGGTGATTTTTAACACAATTGCTTTGACCATTTATAACCGCAAGGAAGAGGTGGAAATTATGCGTTTGGTTGGAGCCACCAACTGGTACATTCGCGGTCCGTTTTTAACGGAAAGTACTTTGTACAGTATTTTTTCCACAATAATTTCCGGAGCACTTTTTGTTCCGGTGTTTACCAAAATTCTGCCCAAAATTACCGAGTACGTGAATCCGCAAGTAAATGTCTACAGCCACAATATTTTTAATTTTTGGTATTTGGTGTTAATTTTATTTGTTTTGGCAATGGTACTTTCCACCGTTTCCACCATGCTGGCCATTCGAAAATACCTGAAAATCTAAAGGTTTCAGGCCATTGAGCAAAGGTGCTCTTTGCTCAATGTAAAGCCGAAGTAAGCAAAGAGCACCTTTGCTCAACATATTTGACAAAGAATTTCAATCTTATATACTAACAAAGAGCCCATATTAGGTGTTAGGTTGTAGGTGTTAGGTTGTAGGCCAACACCGCGGGACTCTCTGAAATTTCGGGGAGTTTTTTTAATTAGTAAATATCCACTAATTCACAAATCAACACGAATCTCACTAATTGAGACACGCATTTGTAGTTATTTGTTTCATTTGTGCATTTGTTAATTTGTATCTTAAATTTATGAAAGTAATATTTGTAAAAGATCTATCCGGCACCGGTAAAAGAGGGGACATTAAAGACGTATCCGACGGCTATGCCATGAATTTTTTAATTGCCAAAGGTTTTGCCCAGGCGGTTACTCCGGAAATCCAAGCTAAGGTTACCAAAGAGGCAAAAGAGGCGGAAATTAAGAAGCAAAAGGAAATTGAGAAATTAAGAAATTTGAAAACAGAAATTGAAAAACGGACTTTTACCGTAAAAGTAAAAGTAGGGGATAAAGGACAAATTTTTTCAGGTGTTCATGAAAAGGATATTGCCTTGGCTGTTAACCAAAAAATGGGATTAGCTTTGGAAAAGAATCAGGTGGCTTTGGATAAGCCAATTAAGGAACTTGGCGCGCACAAAGTGATTTTGAAACTCGCGACGGGTATGTCGGTAAATATAAATTTAAGCGTGGAGGCAGAGTAAATTTTATGACTAACCGGCAGCAGTCAGCATTTTTTTTGGCAATTGTCTTTTTGTTTACATGCGGCGCCGGTCTTTTAATTTACAAGCAGTACGACGAATACTTTAGCCAAAAAGCGGCAATAGACTTGGAAGCCGCCGACGCAGCCCAGCCAATAGTAAAAAAATCACAATCGCCAGCAGCAACTTCCACCCCCGATCAAGTAAACGGATGGAAGATTTATAAGAATGACCAGTATGGATTTGAATTTAGTTATCATACTCAGAGTTATGCGCCCGAAAACTTGGAAGCTTTTAAGTCCACCCCAAACGACGATTCACATATTTTGGTAAGCTTGTATGACATAAAAGGTAAGCAAACTGTAGAAAAATGCCAGTGTGGGGAATTTGAAAGATTTCAAGTATTGGTTTTTAATAATACGAACAATCTTTCCCTTGATAATTACGTAAAAAAATATTTAGCTTCATTTTATAAACAAAATTTATATAGCCAGATTACAGTAGACGGGGAAAGGGCTTTTGAGTTTGGGGAAATGTCCAGAGAGATAATTGTTAAGCACGGAAATAATATTTTTGAAATTATTCCAATAGATAATATTCTACAAACTTTCAAATTTACTCCTTGAAAATTGTCAACAAATTAGTTTGTATTAAATTTTGTAAAATCTTTCAATCATTAAAT
>CAIWKW010000166.1 GCA_903913365.1 Candidatus Doudnabacteria bacterium
AAGACTTAAATAGCCTTGCTAAGGCCACCAAGGAAGACTTAAAAGCTCAAACTAAAGAGCTTAAGGTTTTTGCAGTGGAACAAACCGAAGAACTGGCCAGAATTGCTAATTCTGGTTTTGAAGACGTGCTGGGTAGGCTGGATGTAAGAGAAAGAATGTTAAAAATGGAAAAGAAAATGAGAGCTATTGAAGAAGCTCTGCATATTAAAATTGAGGTTTAAATATTTTTAAAATTATGAAAGCTAAACAAAAAAAGACAGCTTCTGGCAGTCTAACAATTGGCGATTTAGATAAAATTGCCAACGTTTTAGACAATAAAATGGGCAATTTGGCCAGCAAACAGGATTTGAAAAATTTGAAAAAGGGACTGGTTGATTATATGCAGGAAGGCTTTGAGGCCACTATGGAAGGAATGGATAAACTGTTGGAACAAATGGCGGAAAAAGAAAAATTGGAAAAACTTCGTATTTGGGCGGGTAAAGTTGCTGATAAAATTGGCGTAAGATTGGAAGTTTAAATTTAGAGCTTTGAGTGAACCACGTAAAATAACCATACGGGTTATCACGTGACAAGCCATGTAAAATAACGCCTCGCGTTATCTCGTGGTAAATAAAAATTGGACAAAACCCTCTTTCGCAAGTCGCGTAAAATAACCCTACTGGTTATCACGCGACCCGATTGGGGGTTTTGATTTGTATGTGCAAACTGGTCAATGGGAATTTTTGACCAGGTTATGCATTGGCCAAAGATTCCCATTGACCACAACAATATTTAGATAACTTTATGTTTTCTTGCTAAATACAGCAAAAAGGGATTATTATACAAATATGGCTAGTAATCGGAGTGAACAAAATAGCATCAAGTTTAATTGGAGGGCGGTTATAGTTACCGGAATTTTAGCCTGCCTATTAGGAGCGGTTTTGGCATCCGTGTTTTGGTATTTTCATACCAACAACCTAATTAAAAATATTGCGGACGAGGTTAAGCCGGCAAGGCAAAACAACAATCAGTATCAGTTTATTAACCCGCTTTTGGGCTATGAAGTTCCCGGCGACGTTAAGGAATTTAATGAGTACACAACTTTAATAAATAAAGTGGACGGAAATGTGGCTAAGGCAAATAATTCCAATCTTGACGGGTACTCTTTTTATTTTCGCGATTTAAGCTTGGGCAGGTGGGCAGGGGAGAATGAAAACGACGCCTATTCACCGGGCAGTATGATGAAAGTTGCCATAATGGTTACCTATTTCAAAGAGGCGGAAACCGACCCGTCAATTTTACAAAAAACTTTTCAATATTCCAGCAGTACGGTGGACCAAATTAACGGCGTGCCTTTTTCTTCCGCTTCGGATTTGCAGGTAGGCAAGAGCTATTCCGTAGAAAAGCTTATTGAATCTATGATAATAAACTCCGATAACGGGGCCAAAGATGTGCTATTAAACAATATAGACCAGCGAAGTTTTATTGAAGTCCATACGGATTTGGGTTTGCCTAATCCGGCAACAAATGAAAATTATACCATTACGGCAAAACAATATACTATCCTTTTGAGAGTTTTGTATAATGCCACTTATTTAGGCCGGCAATATTCCGAAAAAGCTTTACAAATTTTGTCTAAGGCCACTTACAATCAGGGTTTGGTTGCCGGGGTGCCAAAGGATACTGTTGTTGCCTAAAAATTTGGTGAAGCTTTGGACACCTCAAACCCTAACGTGCCGGAAATTAATCTTTCTAATTGCGGTATTGTTTATTATCCCAGCCACCCCTATATTTTATGCGTAATGACCAAAGGTAAAAACATCGACGCCTTAACCAGAGCCATTGCTTCTATTTCCGGCGTAGTCTGGAGCCAGGTATCCGCTTACGCCGAAACAAAATAAAATGTGCAATGTGTGCAATGGGAATGTGCAATGGGAATCTTTGCTTAGGGTGTGCGTGAGTAAAGGTTCCCATTGCACAAGTTGACAGGAATATAAATATTGTTTATATTTTCCTTATGAATGCGAGGGATTATAAAATATTCCGCTTAGGGAATTATTATCATGTTTTTAATCGTGGAAACAATAAAGA
>CAIWKW010000167.1 GCA_903913365.1 Candidatus Doudnabacteria bacterium
AGGGTCTGTTGCCGAATGTGCTTTTAAGACGAAATTTTAAAATTTTGAGGCAATCGGACAAAACAAATTTTGATGTTTACCTAAAAGGTAAGCGGAAAGATTTTTTTGGCCGAGTGGCCAAAATTTTAAAATTGCAGTCAAAATGACATTCGACAATAGACCCTAAAAAAACAAGCGGGGAATTTTTTTAATTCAAATGACACCACAACCTCTAAGCTTTGACGGCTTGGGCATTGCGCCAAAAATTTTGGAGATCCTGGATCGCCTGAAATTTACAACTCCTACGCCAATTCAGTTTCAATCCATTCCTACAGCCCTAGAGGGCAAGGATATTATGGGCATTGCCCAAACAGGCACAGGGAAAACCCTGGCTTTTGGCATTCCTATGATACAGCAGCTCGCCCACAGCAAAGGCAGCATTGGCTTGGTAATACTCCCGACCCGCGAACTCGCGGTCCAGGTGGACGAAGCCTTTAACAAAATAGGCCGCTCTTTCGGCATGAGAACCGCAATTTTAATTGGCGGTGAAAATATTCGCAGGCAAATTATGCAGCTTCGCAACCGACCGCATATTATTATTGCCACTCCCGGAAGATTAATTGACCATTTGGAACAAAAAACCGTCAGCTTAAACAAAGTTTCCATTTTGGTTTTGGACGAAGCCGACCGCATGCTTGATATGGGATTCTCCCCGCAAATTAAAAGAATTTTGCAGAGCGTTCCCGCCCAAAGGCAAACCATGCTGTTTAGCGCGACCATGCCCGCGGAAATAACCCAAATCGCCAACTCCTACATGAAGCTTCCCGTGCGCGTGGAAGTTACTCCCCAGGGAAGCGCCGTTTCCACCATAACTCAAGAATTGTTTTTCGTCAGGAGAGAAGATAAGCTTGGCCTTTTGGATAAACTTTTGAACGATTACCACGGAAGCGTTTTGGTTTTTACCAGAACTAAATTTGGCGCAAAAAAACTTGCCGTCAGCATTCGCAAAATGGGTTTTACTTCCGCGGAAATCCACTCCAACCGCTCGCTTAACCAGCGCCTGGAAGCTTTAAACGGCTTTAAGCTTGGTAAATATAGAGTGATGGTGGCCACGGACATTGCCGCCAGAGGAATTGATGTTACCGGCATTGAGGTGGTTATAAACTACGACCTTCCCGAGCAAGCCAGCGACTATGTCCACAGAATAGGCAGAACCGGACGAGCCGAGCATACCGGACGAGCCATTTCTTTTGCCACGCCTGACCAAAAATTCGATGTACGCGCCATTGAAAGATTAATTAAAAAACAATTGCCCATTTCCCCGGTGCCTGAAAATTTACCGAAAAGATCGCCGGAAAGAGACACTCATTCTGCGCCTTCCGGCTTTACCGGATTTGGCCGAACGCCAAACCGCCAGGCTCAGGAGAGTTTTGGCAGCAGAGGCAGGTTTAAACCCTCACCCAACCCAAGACCGCTTCGCAACCCGTTTTCCAAAAGAGAAGCCATTGTTAACCCGCACAGGCGCAGCGGAGAAGGCTTTAACGGCAGGCGCCGCACAAGCAACAGCAGCCATAATAGCGGCGGTTTCTTCCGCAGAGACGACAGCCAATTCTAAAAGTTAGCTTGTAGCTGGTAGGAAGTAGGTAGTAGCCAAACAAAAAACAAAACTCCTCCGATATTCGAAGGAGTTTTTTTAATTTAATCTTTGTGCCTGCTCTGTACCTGTACAATCGGTATTTTATTTAATGATTTTCTGTTGCCACCAATTTTTTAGCGGGGGTAAAGAAAAAGTGGAAAGAAGATAGCCGGCCACGGGTACAAAGGCTTTCCACCATAAATTAGATTCGTGAATAACCCTTAGCCACAGCGCGGCAAAAATATAAGTAATTAAGGCAATTACAAACCGCCTAAAAAAACTGGTCTCCCACTTTTTATCAAGTTCAACGCGCTGATTCCTTTTTTTGATATCTAAAATTTCTTGTTCATTATTCATAAATTACTACACTTATATAAATTCAGACACTCCCTTGAAGACCGTCTTCAAGGGAAAACCTAAACCATTTTCCCATAATTCATAATTCTTTTTGGCCGATAAATCGGCAAACTACACTTTGCAATTACTTTCCGATGGCCACTTGTCACTTTTCTGCCTACGGCAGATCTTTACGACAACTTGTCACTTGTAACTTGCTACTATCTTGTCCACCAATCTCTTAAATCTTTTTGAATAAAGCTGTCCGCTTCACTAGGGCCGGCTGTACCGGGCTTGTATAAACTAAGCTGGGTATTTTTCCAGGAGCCGGTTATGGAATCTATAAACTTCCAGGCGGCTTCTATTTCATCGGACCTAATAAACAGGCGCTGGTCCCCTTCTATGAAATCAAGCAGTAAGCGCTCATAAGCGGAAGGGATTTCCGACATAAATGCTTTTTGGTAGCCAAATTCATAATCACCTTGGTGCAAGTCTATGCCAAAGCCGGGAATTTTATTATTAAGCCTGAGGTGCACAGATTCATCCGGCTGAATGCGAAAAGTTAAAATATTGGCCGCACAATTCCGAAACAAACAGCGGAGAGGCTCTTTAAAGTGGACCGAAACTTCCGCCACTTTTTTATTCAGCGCCTTGCCGGTTCGCATGTATATGGGTACTCCCTGCCAGCGCGGGGTGTTAATAAAAGCTTTAAGCGCAACGTATGTTTCTGTCTGGCTCTCGCCTCCCACTTCTTTTAAGTAGCCTTGATATTGTCCGCGGACCAAATCCGACTTTGCGGACTCGGGATTAAACGGCTGCAAATTTTGCAGAATTTTTATTTTCTCATTTCTAATATCTTCTGCCGTAAGCTCTCGCGGTTCGTCCATGGTAAGCAGGCTAAGCATTTGCAAAATATGATTCTGCACAAAATCTTTTAGCGCCCCGGTTTGGTCGTAAAATTCGGCGCGGGACTTGGCGGTATCCTTTTCGAGAACGCTTATCTGAATGTGATCAACGTGCTCTTTGCTCCAAAGCGGCTCAAAAATGGAATTGGCAAAACGTACCACCATTAAATTCTGCACAGTTTCTTTGCCCTGATAATGGTCTATGCGGTAA
>CAIWKW010000168.1 GCA_903913365.1 Candidatus Doudnabacteria bacterium
TGTAATATCACCAATTCACGAATTAGCACTAATTTTACTAATCTTAAATTTGTGTCATTCGTGATATTGGTGAATTAGTGGAAAAAAATTATGCCCAAAATTATTGTATTTAATATGATAACTGTGGACGGTTTTTTTGCCGGGCCAAACGGAGAAATTGATTGGCATAATGTGGATGCGGAATTTAACGAATTTGCCATTAAGCAAACCGGCAATGCCGGAATGCTGCTCTTTGGCAAAACAACCTATGAGCTCATGGCCGGCTACTGGCCAAGCGAGCCGGCTTTAACGGACGACCCCATTATAGCCGGCATAATGAACAGCGCTTCAAAAATTGTTTTTTCCAAAACTATGGCAAAAGCCGACTGGAATAATACAAAGATACTAAGCGAAATAAGCTCCGCTGAAATTGAGAAATTGAAGAAATTAACGAACAAAGATATATTTATCTTTGGCAGCGGACAAATTGTGCAGGAATTTGTTAAACTAAAACTAATTGACGAATTTAGGCTAATGATAAGCCCTATAATACTCGGGCAAGGAAAGCCTTTATTTAAAGGCATGCTTAAGCTAAGACTTCTGGACTCTAAAATTTTTAAAAACGGTAACGTACTGCTCTATTACCAACCCCGGTATAATTAAAGTTTAAAAAATTTATTATGGAAAACACTACGTATGGCAAAGAATATTTAAAGGAACTTGAGGCGGAGGCTCCGGCCAGCAGAAAATGCCTGGAAAGAATTTCGGCAAACCTGTTTGATTTTAAGCCGCACGAAAAGTCCATGGCCATGGGCTATTTGGCTCTGCTGGTAGCGGAAGTGCCGAAGTGGATACAGGTTATGGCCGAAGGCGGGGAAATAGATTTTGCCACCTGGAAACATATTGAATACAAAAATGCAGGCGACTTGGTCCGCCACTTTGACGAAAACATGGCTGCCGCAAAAAAAGCCCTGCAAAATATTTCCGATGAAGAAATTGCAAAAACCTTTGAGCTAAAGGCAGGCGGCAAGACGGTTATGAGCATGCCCACAAAAGATTTTATTGGTTCCTCAATTAACCACCTGGTGCATCACCGCGGCCAGCTCACGGTTTATATGCGTTTAAATAACATTCCGGTGCCCCCTATTTACGGCCCTTCGGCTGATGAAAGAGAATTTTAAGCCAAAGGAACCCGGCTTGCAATTATCAAACGCCCAAGCATAACCGCCCTCTACGGGCGGTTTTAAATTACCCGCGCCCCTTCGCCAAAATATAATTTTGAAACTAATGCTATAATACTTCTGTGCTTAAAAAAATGATTCTTCGCAAAAAACCAAGCGCATATGAAGACGAAACCGCGTAAAATAATTTATTCCATTTTAGCAGGCCTGGGACTGTTGCTGGTTATATCCATAGCCTGGCAAAGCTTAAAAAAAGTTCCAACAGAAGGCCCGTGGCCGCCGGAGCTGTCACGCCTGTCCACGGCCGAGTTCAACGGCAATTCGGTTACGGTTAAAAATGTCCGCAACTTCCGCTACAGCGGCAGCGAAGCGGATAAAGACATTACGCCGAATTATTACGACAAAACTTACGACTTAACCAAACTTGTGCGCGTATGGTACATTACCGAACCGTTTTCCGGACACAGCATAGCGGCCCACACTTTTTTGTCGTTTGAGTTTTCCGGAGGAGAATTTTTGAGCATCTCCGTGGAAGCACGCGAACGGCCCGGACAGTCTTACAGTATTTACGCGGGCATGCTTCATACCTATCCCATTATGTACATTGCGGCCGATGAAAAAGATATGGTTTTTCTTCGGGCCAACATCCGCAAATCCGACGTTTATGTTTACCCGGTAAAACTTTCGCGGCCCGAAAACGGCAGACTGCTGCTTACGGACATACTAAACACCATGAACGACTTGGCCGTTCATCCGTCCTGGTACAACACTTTGTGGGCCAATTGCACCTCGAGCATTGCCTATCACGTTAACAGGGTTTCCCCCGGCCGCTTGCCCGCGCTGGCCTGGCAGTTTGCGCTAACCGGCTACGCGGACGAACTGGCGCTTAATGCGGGGCTGCTGAATACCAGCCTGTCGATTGACCAGGCCAGGCAAAAATATTCCATTTCCGAAAAATCCCGGGAAATCGGTTATACGACAAATTACTCCGAACTGATTAGACAGTTTGATTCAAATTAAATTATCAAAAAACCGTTCCGAAAATTTCGGAACGGTTTTTTTTACTCTGATTACATTTCTGGGAGTGCGTCGAATTTTGGCTTAAAATCCGCCATCCATTTTTCGTTATCTTCCGGCGTCATGCTGTCCATTTGCTTGGCAATCTCCGGATGATTCTGGTGCACGTGAATGCCGCCATTCTTTGCCATTTCTTCAGCAGTGCTTCCTGAAATTATAACACTGCAGGTGGCGGGTCCGCCCATTTGAGCGCAAGTCATTTGCTTCATATATTGTTGCTCCTTTTGTTAATTAATTATACTTTATTTTAGCATACTTATAATGGCACCTGTTTACAATCTTATCTGCCCATTTTTCTCAAACGTTTTGCGTAATCTTTCAAAGCTTCTTTAAGCTCAGCCGTTCCAAAATCCGGCCACAAAGTTTCCGTAAAATAAAATTCGCTGTTGGCCGTAAGCCACATCATGAATCCGGCTGACCAGTGAGGCTGTCCGCCAGTGCGAATAACAAAATCCACATCCGGCAAATGGCCGGTTAAAAGATTCTCTCTTAAAAGTTTTTCCGAAATTTCCCCGGCTGTTTTTTTTGCATTATTTATGGCGCCAAGCATTTCCCTTTTGCCGTCGTAAGCAAACAAAATAGTCAGAAAACTTTGGTTATAATTTTTTGTTTGCTGCTGAATGTTGTGCAAAGTTTTGGCTAAAGAAAGGTCTTTCACCACTCTCTCCCACTCCCCCAAAACTTTTATCTGAATTTTATTCTTGTGCAAAAATTCCAGGAAGTCCGGCTTTGACAATTCGTCTTTAATTATTTTTAGCAAAAATTTAACTTCCAGCTTGTCGCGCTTGGTCAGATTATCTATGGAGGCGGCCCAAAAAGTAGTATAAACAACACCCTGGCTTATTGCCGCTTCGCACAATTCCGTAAGCAAAGCAAAGCCCTGTTTATGCCCGAGCCACGGCCTAAGCCCTCTTTTTTTTGCCCAGCGGCGGTTACCGTCCGGAATAAGCACTAAATGATTGGGGACTTTCATTTTTTTACAATTAATTTTCAACGGCGCAGACATTCATTATAACAATTTTTATGATTTATAAAAGCCTCTCTTTTGCTGGGGGCTTAAAAGAGAGGCTTTTCTTAAGCCAATAAAATTTTTCCGGGGTCATAACTCCCTAGTAATTTCACGGCTAACTGACTCTGTTAATTAGAAGTTGCTTTGCCTAATTTGTTAATTTTCTGAGGAAATGCTCCGTCCGTAATATTTTTGGCAGTAATGGTCGTGCCGGAAGTGGTGCCATTAACCATTAATGTATCACCGGCCTGCACATCGGAAACGGAAATTGTGGAAACCTTCTTCAGCGTGGCGCTGCCCGCATCAACCGTATAGGTTTTGCCGTCAGTACCCGTTAAAGTAATGGTGCTGCCGCTAACCGAAGCAACCGTGCCGGTTGTACCCGGCTTGCGCATATGGCCCCCGCGTCCGCCCATCATGCCGTCCATAATTTTTGTGGCTGTAATTGTGCTGCCGCTAACCGTACCCTCTACCATCACGTTGTCACCAATCGCAATGCCGGAAACGGAAATAGTTGTTGGGGTCGGCCTGGTGACAGATGAACTGCCCGCAACGGCTGCAGGCATTTTCTCAATTGCCGCACTGCTGGCGTCTACCGTATAAACAGTACCGCTTCTTTTATCTGTTAAAGTAATTGTATTGCCCGAAATGGCCGTTACGCTGCCGGAAGCTGCCGGAGGGGTAAACTGCCTCTTAGAGCTGCCGGCTGTTGTGGAAGCAGTGGAACCTGTGTCGGTTGCCGCATGGGTTTGCAAAGCAACTGTTCCGGCCACTCCCGCAATCAGACCAAGACTGCTTAATAATATTGCGCCTTTTTTTGTAACATTCATAATTGTTTTCCTTTCAGTTAATTTTTTTTGGATTTTCGACCTTGCACCCTATAGTACATCTCCAA
>CAIWKW010000169.1 GCA_903913365.1 Candidatus Doudnabacteria bacterium
CATTGGTTCCCCCGCCCTGGGGGTCGCGTTTTAGCGACATACCGCAGCTTTGGCAGTTCTTATAGATGTCCATAAATTAGAATTTAGAATATTGAATTTAGAATTTAGTAGGGCATAGTGCCCGTTATAAATATGCCTTAATTTTAGCACTTTTTTTGAAATAAGAAAAAAACCACCTTGTTGCCGAGGGTGGTTGGCTCGGGCCTATAAGGGCTTGGTTTGAGTTAAGCAATGCTTTGAGTCATTGCTTTTTGGCGGCCGGCTTAAGGCCGGAGGTGCTAGAACTTGATGGGACGGTAGCCGAACTGCTTAACCAGGCCGGTAGCCCAGGTGTTCCCTGCAGGGCAGGCAATTAAGCTGGCGCGGATTCGGCTGGGATTGTCAAAGTCCGCGAACCTGGAGATGTCCATTAGCATGCGCCCGTCAGTACCGGATTTTTTGAAGATGCTGTAGGGAGGGGGTGTGGACATAAGCACCCTGTCCTTTATGCGCAGCTGGTCGGTGCGGTAGATTTCGAACAGATTCAGGGCACATTCGTCCTGGTCGTCTTCCCTGCGCGCGAAACGGATCCATGGCAGCCAGTGGATCCATTCGCCTATCTTTTCGCCGTTGGCCAAAACAAATCCGATTGGAGTGCTTTGTGGCTGGAGGCTGGACAGATATAGAATCCTGGACGGTCCGCCCGGATTTTTGTAATGAAGCAGCCTTTTCAGCTCCGCCGGCAGCATGAGTTTGCTGTCTATTAAGTTTTCCTCGTATCCGGGTTTGCCGGTAAAGGTTACATAGCGGCGCGCGTCGTCGTTGTACGGGCAGCGAATTGCCGGGAAAAAGAGCTTTGTCCCGTGGGTTATTACATACTGCAAATCTATGGGCGGCCTGTCTTCGGGAATTGTCAGTCTGTAGTTGCCCGCGCTGCACGAGACAAACAATTCCTGGGTGATGATATTTACCAGCACCGAGAATATCGGCACGGCGTGGCGGATACAGCTTAGGGCGCAGTAAGCGCCGGTAATGCCGGCCGGTGAGCCGTGTTTGCTCTCCCAATTTGCAATGGCGCCGCTCTGCCGAATAGCCTCTCTCACTTTAATGGACTTATCGGGCACTTCCTGCAAAAACTGCTTAAGCGGCTCCGAGCGGTCTATGGGGTCGCTAATGTAGATTGTCCGCGTGGTCCTCGGGTCTTCGGTGTGGGTAAACAGCAGACTGCCTTGCGAACCAATTTCTTCTGTAACAACAACCGAGTTGTCGTCGTAAGCCCGCATAATCTGAACAATGTCTATTTCAGAGCGGGCGTCCAAACCCAGCGTGTCTTTTTTGTCCTCTTTGCCGTAAGTGGTTACGGGTTGCAGCACGTCCTCGACAGTTGAGCCGAGAAGCGTGTAGTTAGCGGTTAGCGTTGCCTTAATTGCGGCATCGCAGTGGCCAATCTCAACACCCTGCATAAATCCTCCTCTTGGAGACTTCCCCAAGATACCAAAAATATACTCTTTCTGCCGTAAAAGTCAAAGGCAATTACAGGATGTAAAAAGTTTTAAAAAAAACAAAAAACAACCAATTTTGGTTGTTTAGATATCCTTCCAAATTCGCCAATTTTTGACGCGCTTGGAAAGATGCGCAGGAGATACTTGCCTGCGCCTTTGTGCCGAATACTCGGCTCGTCTTTATAATCCCCCTTCATGTGGATGTCTTTAGCACGAAATACCTACGTGCTCGAGTTGCTCCCTAATTTGGCCGTGGTTAAACGGTTTCCTGATGAACCCGGAAGCCCCGAGCTTTTGTGCTTCCTGCACTTTCTCAACGTGCATTCCGCCTGTTATCACGAACACCGGCACACTGTGCCAATTGTTGTGGCCGGAGCTGCTCCTAATGTGATGGAGCAATTCAATTCCACCCATATTGGGCATGTTGATGTCCAAAAACATCAGGTCTACCTTTTGGCCATTGTTGATCAGGTTCAGCGCTTCAACGCCGTCGCCTGCTTCAAGGACTTTTGTTACCGGCACTCCAAGCTCTCCAAGAAAGAGAGCAAGGACTGTTCTAATTCCCGCCGAGTCGTCAACGATTAAAATATTCACTTTTCACTCCTTCTAAAATGGCGATATTAAATGCATTTAACTAGTTTTTTAACGCGCTGTCAAATATTAACAAAAAACCGCAAGTGTTTAATTTTTAAATATTGTAAATTTCAAGCTGTCATTGCGAGGAATGTCCGCCGGAGGCGGATCTGCCTCAGGCACGACATCTGACGAAGCAATCTTTTCTTTAGATAGATTGCTTCGCTGCGCTCGCAATGACACAGATAAAAACACCGCACAAATTGTGCGGTCTAAACTAGTCCTACTTCGCATAAAGCTTCGTAGGACACTTCTTCGCGATAATGTTTTTATCTACTTCTTCAACAACGTACTGTGCAATTTTGTGCTTGCACTTCGTAGCCTCCGCCTTCGCATAAAGCTACGGCGGACAAGTTGGCGCTCAGACTTCGCTATTTGTGTATTTTTAGGTTTATCCAAACTTCGGAAAATCTTCTGCTGGCGTAAGCCAGACGAAGCCTTGGCAAAGTCTGGAGTGCCCATACAACAAGGTGCGAACTGATTTTGTCCAAAACTGCTAACCTTGGCCACCTCAACCCCACCTTGCCCAAGGCTGTTTTTTGATTTAAAATGGAAGCATAAACTAGTTGAACAGCTAGTTGAATCCGGGTTCAACCACTTAAGCTGTTAAAGTCCCTAATTCTATTATCTTTGTCCTAACCTGCTATCCCTGACTATCACCATAATTTCCACTATACGACAAAGAATAATAATACTAAAAACCAATAACTACAAATACTAATATACTAATCTATAATACTTAATACTAAACTAAATACTAATACTAACTTAACTACTACCAAACTGACTGGGATACTGAAACAAATGGGGAAATGGGGGGGGTGGAAGAATTTTTGGGTCTTACCCGCCGCGAAGCGGCGGGATAATAGGGGAGTGGATTAAAAAATTAAATCTGTATTTATGACACCGGTCCATCATATTGCAGCGCAAGCCACAACGACAAATGTATTCCAGCATGTTTTTACCACGCCGCACGGCCCAATGACCATGGGCCAAATCTTATGGGTCTACTATTTCAACCGCATGCAGTTTTGGGAAAATGTTGCGGGCTGGATAGGGATTACTATTTTTTTCTTTCTTTTTGTCTTCAACAAACTCCCGGGCTTTAATCGCCACGCTTTAGAAAAAATAAAGCTAAGGAAAAAAGATTTAGAAACGTGGCTGGACGCTAGCCTGTATTTTGAAATCACCATACCCAAAAACTCCCAGGCCACGGCTTTCCAAATCCAGCAAAAAATCCTCAAAGCCTTCCACGCCATATACATAGACCCAGTGGAAGGCGCGCATAATTTTTCCAGCACCTTTGGCTTTATCTACTTCTTCCAAAAGCTATGGCGGATATGGAAAGTCAAACGCAGTAAACAAATATTTTTTAGTATGCAGATATGGGCTCAGCACCCATATATCTCATTTAGGCTCCAAGTACCGGGCAAGGACTTTGAGCGTGTGGAAAAGGCCATTTTTAACGCCTACCCAAGCGCGGAAATAACCATGCTGGATAAAGACAAAACCCTTGAGGAAATTACCCAATTTCCACAGGGGTTTTTAAGTTACGGGGAAACTACCATAGAGGGGCAGTTTTACCATAGGGTTAAAACTTTTAAGGATGTTTCTAGCGACCCTGTGGACTCAATCATTTCAGTTATGGAAGGCCTGAAAAAAGGCCAGTTTATGGTTTACAATGTCCTGGTTTCTCCCTCCTCACACTACTTTAACCAAATTATCCACTACCTCATTGAAGAACAGGAACAAAAGGGTGCTGTGGATAACAGCGGTAAGAGATTTACTATTCAAAAATGGGGCAGCGGCTCGGAGCTGGCCAATAGCTTAAACTCTGCCATGATTGAAAAAATGAAAGCCCCGCTGTTCCAGACGATCGTGTCATATTGGACAGTCGCAGACACTAAGGAAGAGTCCGTGGACAAGCTCCGCAGTATTCAAGGCACACTGGCCGAGCTAAACCAAAAAAATATGAACACCTTAAAGCATAAATTGCTGTTTACCAAACAGGTGGAAAAGCTTGAGCGGAAAGGGAGGTTGACAGATATAGTCGCAGCAAAGCCGGTGCTACGCCTAAAGCGGTTTATGTTTTGGCCTTTTGCTAAATTCAAAAACCACGGGCAAATGATTTCGGACGGCGAACTTTACTCCTTTTGGCATTTGCCAAATACACAAGAGGAAACTGTTTCTTCCATTAACTTAACCAGATTTAAAAAGCTTCCGGCCACTCAACAAGTTCGCCGATATCCCGACAACTTTTTCCTGTCCTTAGGAAAATCTAATTTCCGTATGCAGGACGAAACCCCCATAGGCATAGCCACCTGGGACGACATGAAAAAGCACATTTATATTTTAGGTGGCACCGGAGCAGGAAAATCCGAAACTCTAAAAACAATCCTGCATGATCTGTTGCAAAAACAGGGACAAGAAAAACCCGCCATGCTGATTGTCGACCCCAAAAATGACTTTGCCACGGATTTGCTAACGATGATACCGGAAAGCCGCAAAGCAGACGTGGTGTATTTTAACCCCCAAAGACAAAAGGACAGGCCTTTGGCTTTTCCGTTCTTTTCCAAGTTTTCCGGAAACAAAACCGACGAGGAAAAACTGGAGTTTTTAATTTCCATAATGAAAAGGTTTGTGCAGATTGATTCTGCCTACTCCTGGGGGCCGGAGTTGGAAAACATTCTAAGACAATTATTTGCCACGGCATATATTTTGCCGGAGCAATCACTTTCCGGCCTGGATATGCTCCTGCACCAGCCTGAGCAAATTGGCAGACTCGTGGCCTATTTGCCTCCGCGCTTACAGAACTTTTGGTCTACCTCAATTTTAAAGCGCAGTAACAATGACTTGGCCAAATACTTGGCCACCACAAACAACAAGCTGGGCAAGTTCTTGGATTACCCGGAGTTTATGAACATTGTAGACCGAAAAGAAGCCAAAATATCTTTTGAGGATATGATTAACACCGGCAAGATATTTATTGCTAACTTAGGTTCTTCCAGCGAACAAATGAAAAAGTATTATTCCGTTTACCTAACCGCCCATATTGCCGAGGCGATATTTGGCCAAGCCAGACTGGCCAGTGAGCAAAGGAAGCCCACTGTCTTTGTGGTAGACGAGTTCCAACGGGTGGCAAGTGATATTTTTGAAACCCTATTTTCCGAAGTCCGGGCTTTTAACACAGCTTTAGTTATCTCAAACCAGTTTATGGGACAGTTGGACCAAAGGATTCAAAAATCCATAGAATCCAACATTGCGACTAAAATCTTTATGAGAACCCAGTCGGTAGATGACGCGGAGATTGCCGAAAAGATTTTAGGAGGCAAAGCTTTGGTTGAGGACATTATTAACCTGCCCACGGGTACGGCCTACATTAAAACCCTGGTTAAAGGCGTGCCGCAGGATGCTATGTCCATTAACATCCAAAAAACCGAACACTACACGGACAACGCCAAAGAAACCGAAGACTATTTTATCAATGAAACTATGGAAAAATATGGCACACCGCAGGACGACATTGTGTGGGAGCGTACAGCCGTAAACTCCATATATTATTCAAGCGACAACGAAGAGCAATTCAACAAAGCCATGAACAAAAAAAATACCGCTACCGCGCCGGAAAGGGGAGACAGCCAGCAGTCTCAAAGTTACCCGGAATAAATTTAATTTTTGCTATAAATCCCATTAATTCAAACGTATGGAAATTCAGTTAAACCCCCGCAAGGAAACCAAAATCTACCACCTAAAATTAAACCAATCCACTTTGGAAATTTTAGGCTTGGTCTTTGAATTTAAGATCGCGGCCAGCTGGCATATTTCCAGGTTTCTTTCCCAGCGGGACCAAAGCAAATATATTTATCTCAAGCTCCGCCGCATGTGGCAGGCCGGTTATTTAGACAGCTTTAAACTCTTTACCGGCTCTTTGGCTGGCATACCCATATACTACACGCTGTCACGGGAAGGCCAAAAGGTTTTGTCCCGAAATAACCTCTACAGCCCCAGCCAACTGACAAAATACCCATCTGCCAAAATCCTATTCTCCTCAGGCCTGTTTGAACATGAAAAAGATATAGTGGAGCTGGCCAGCAAGGAAGCCAAAAACCAGACCAAAGACTTAAAAATATCCTTTAAGGGTGAAATAGCTTCCCAAGGCACAGACTTTATGGACGACAAAACCATAGAAGCCCTAACTCCCGACTATACCGTATTCTATGCCTATGCTGGAAAAACTGAGATCGTCTACAGCGAACTGGAACGCACTCAAAAAGGCAAACTGGCTATGCTCCGCAAGGTAGAACGGTACAAAAATTATCTTAAACCGCAGCAGCTTAACAACAGGACTTTAAGATTAATTTTTCAAACTCCCGAAATGGAACAATCTTTTTGGCTGAACATCTATACTAATCGACCCGGACTTTTAAATACTTTAAGAATTGCTACGACCAATACATTGCTTCTTAAAGATCATCACAAATTTGCAGAAGAAATTTATGCCACTCGAGAAACAGTCAAACTGTCCAAGCCCGTAAAATTAATGGCGGACACTTCCAGGCGAACAAAATTGTTTAGTTTTTTGTGAGTCAAAAAGGAGCTATATAGCATCAAAATGCGCTGCGGGGGCGGGTGGGCAAAGCGCATTACATATTTTAAAAAAGGGCTAAAGCAGCCCTTTTTCTTTTAAGCTAGTATGGAATTCAGCAGTTACGATAACGTGGTCTAAAAGTTCAATGCCCAGGAGCTTTCCGGCATCTTTCAGACGCTTGGTAACTGCAAGGTCTTCGTCAGATGGTTCTAAACTGCCGCTCGGGTGGTTATGGACGACTATTACGGAAGCAGAGTTTTTTAAGATTGCGGTCCTGAAAGTTTCTCTAGGATGGATTAAACTGGCGTTTAACGTGCCGATGCTAACAGTTTCTTTGCCAAGAATCTTGTTTTGGGTGTCCAGGAAAAAGACGCAGAAGTGCTCTTTTTTAGCTTTTCTGAAACTCTGGCACTTTTGAGCAACTTCGGCTGGTCTGTAAACACCCTGACCTAGCGCTTTAACCTGTAAATTCTGGCTAAGATAGCTTTTGGCTTTTTCGTTAGCCTCGGTGTCGCTTTCTGCCGTAAACTGATAACTAATATTTATTTGGTATTCCATAAAACTCCTTTTTGCTTACTTATTATGGCAAGCAAAAAACTCTGGAACGTTTTGGCGGTCAACGGGATTAAAATCTTTTTATGCCCAATGGGAAATAAATTGATTTTACCCTTGACGGCCAAAAACCCAGAGTTATAATGGGAGACAACAAGGAAGCAAAAAAGTTTTATTTTATTTCCAAGTTGCTTTTTTATTGACATGGATTTAGCCACCCCTTGCGGAGTGGCTAAATTTGTTTGGGGTTTAAACTTCGTAATACTTCTGAATATTTAAGTTGCAGGAACCGCAGGATGAACAAGTCACGGTGTCTAGGTCAATAACTTCCTGCTTGCTAGCGCTCCAGCAATTTTGGCAGCAGGGGCAGGTAATTAAATATTGAAAGTAAACGGTGTATGCTTTTGGCATTGGTTTTAGTTTAATGATTTAAAGAGAGAATTTTTGTTTTTGTTTGGGTGTTGGTTTAAAGTTTTTATCACCTTCCTTTCTTTGCTGAATTATTATGGCGAAATAACACTGGCCGAAAGTTTTAGGTGTCAAGGGATTAAAAATCGCATTATGGCCTACGGCAAATAATTGATTTTTACCCTTTATACCCTAAAAACCGGACAGTATAATGAGAAGACATAAAGAAGCAAACGGCTCTCTAGGCAAAATTGGCCGACATGCTCAGGAAAACCCCGTCACAAAAGCGCCGAAAAATGGCTTTTTTTATTAATGCTTAAACAAGCCAATTTTATATAGTCAAAAATATTTACTTGGAATATGGCTTGACATATTCTAAATACATTGATAAACTTGGAATATAAATATTTACGTTCCAAGTTTTTGCATGACGTTATTTAAGGCCGGAGCGCCCAGACAACAGAATGGATACAAAAGTTTTTCACCCTCACCAATCAACCAGCCGTTAGATTGGCGCGACAAGAGGGTGGATTTGCTATTGGCCGAAGCGATGCGTTATTTGGGAGAACTAAATGCCTATTCTAAATTAGTGCCCGATGTGGATTTTTTTATTCAAATGCATGTTACCAAAGAAGCCACAGTTTCCAGCAAAATTGAAGGTACAAAAACGAGCATAGATGAAGCTTTGCTTTCCAAAGAAGAAGTAAACCCGGAAAAACGCGATGATTGGGAAGAAGTTAAAAATTATATTTCTGCCATCAACTATTCGATGGATGAAATGCACAAGCCAGGCCAGGCCCCATTTTCCATGAGGTTAGTTAAAGATGCCCATAAAGTTTTACTGTCCGGCGTGCGCGGTTACAGTAAACAGCCGGGCGAGATTCGCCATAGCCAAAATTGGATAGGCGGAGCCACTTTGCAGGATGCCAGTTTTATACCGCCCCACCAAAACGAAGTGCCGGAGCTACTAGGGGATTTAGAAAAATTTTGGCATAACCGGAATCTGGAAATTCCGGATTTAATTAAAGTTGCCATGAGCCATTACCAATTTGAAACCATCCATCCATTCCTGGATGGCAACGGCCGTATTGGACGTTTGATTATTACCCTTCATTTAATCCATTTGGGGATTCTCCAAAAAC
>CAIWKW010000170.1 GCA_903913365.1 Candidatus Doudnabacteria bacterium
AACTTTTTCTTTATTTTCGGAAGCAATATAAGCCAAATAACCTTTACCTCTAGTTTTATCATTACCGAATTTTTTTTGTAAAATTTCCAAATAGGTATAATTTTTACCGTTTTTGTTTCCTACTTCTTTATTGGCCATAGGAATTAAAATTTTATCTGCTATTAAAGGGTAGTAAGATATTGCTCTCAGTTTCTTCGCAAAATTTAATACTTTTGGGTTTAACTGTCTTACTTCTTCAGGCTTCATTTTAGATACTCTGAAGGGGAAAATTGTAGATTTAAACAATAAATCCTTGAAGAAAACGGTTGCTTCCTTGAAGTTTTTAAAGGAATCCTTGCCGTTTAATAAATTAATGGCCCGCTTATTCAATTTTTTGGCATCCGAAAAGCACTTTAACGTTTTGCGGTCATTTAAAAGAGCTCTAACTGCGTATTTGTTAAAGTTGGCCAGCTGATTGGATTTTTTATAGTAACTAAATAAGCCTTTTTTTTCTTCGATAATTAAAGAATCGTAGATTTTTGCTCCAACTATCTTTTTTGCTTCATCCGAGCTATAAGCATGATGCCACAGCGAAACAGTTAAAAGATTCATAGGTCTTGTTAAGTCCCAGATCCAATCGCCTTGCCTTATTATTTTTTTTAGCGGTTTATTCAAATTTACTGCCATTTTTTTTTAATGCCACAAAGTTATTTTAAATGGTGAAGCTTCTTATAAAATTCAGCTAGCTCTTTAAGCTTCTCCAAGTCCAACTGAGCATCTTTTATTTTTTGTCTAGCTGGATTATCAAAGTCAACCAACACTCTTTTTAACGCCCCGCTGTTATCGCTTTCCAAGTGTACATTGTAAGCTTCGGATGGACTGAACTCACCGCCAATTTGGTCAAGGTTTTCAAAGCCAACAGACTCTTGGTTTCCGGCATTTTTAAAAATCAGCGCCTGTTGAAGCAATAATTCCATGTTGCCGCCATGAGTGCCGGCCGGAATCAAAATTTTTGACCCTGAATTAATTTTTTTCATCATCTCTATATAATGCAGCAGAACAAAAGCATGGGAACCGGCAACTTCCTTTTTATATTTTTCAGCAGTCTCTCCTTTCAAAGACATTATATAATTTACCACTCCAGCCTGAGCTTTTTCAGCGGCTTCTTTTTTTTGTGGGTCGGAAAGAGACTCGTAATTTTTCGGAAGAAATGAATTATAAATTTCTATATGATTATAAGGGCGTTTGCTAATTATCGTTTCAAAATTTAATGCATCATTTTTTCTTGAAATAAAAGCATCATCATCGGCAATTTCTTGAGAATAAAGATGAGCCGTTTCCAAAGCTCTAGCCATATTGTCTTTGTTTTTTGGTCCTTGGTTTGAACCTATAGCTTTAACCGCAGAGAAATAATCTTTTTTTAAGTTGCTTTTTTTAGCCTCTTCTTTTGTTATTTTTCTACCATAATCTGACAGATTTAGTTCTTTGTCTCTTTCTCCATGCCTAATGAACTTAACAACGATACTGACGTTCGCACCCTTTTTAAAATTAGGCTCTCTGTCTAATCCTGTTTCGCTAAACATATTGTTATTATTAACATTTAGAAATTCTATAATGTGGTTATGGGTCTGGACTGGGTAATGTAGAATTTACCTTTTTCAAAGGCCCATTCAATGTCTTGGGGGTGCTTATAGTGCTGCTCAATGTGTTTACAAATTTTGGCCAGTTCCACAATTTGTTTGCCGGTCATTTTTTGTTTACCTCCGGCGGCTTTGGAAAGTTTTTTGTTGATGTTACCTTTGGCTGTCTTTACAATGGCAAAAGTCTGCTCGGAAACATTAATGTCCAAAATGGAAAAATCGTTTTTGTGTATTACGTAGGTATCCGGCGTAATCATTCCGCCCACAATGGCTTCGCCCAGGCCAAAACCTGCTTCTATAACCATTTGGTTGTAATCTTTGGTTACCGGATGCACGGTAAAGCTAATGCCGGAAATTTCACTTTGCACCATTTTTTGTACCACCACAGCCACAGAGACTTTAGTTTTGTGGAGCTTTTTCTCAAAGCGATAAAATATCGCGCGCGGGGTAAACAGGGAAGACCAGCAGAGTTTAACGTTTTTAATTACATCTTTTTCCGTAACATTCAAATAGGTTTCCAGTTCGCCCGCCCAGGAAGCCACGCTGGAGTCTTCAGCTGTAGCGGAAGATCTTACAGCTACTAGCAAACCCGCGGAGCCTCTCCTCCTTTTTAAGGAGGAGTACCCCGCGTAGCGGGGGGAGGTGGTTGGAGTTAATGACAAGCGATGATATTCCCCCAAAATTTCCTTCTGCAAATCGGCTGGCATTTTTTCTTCCAAAACCAAATCGCGTATTTCTGCGCTGGCCTTGTCCACAGAGTTAACGTCTTTGTGGTTTACCTTTTTTAGTATGGCCTCAATGTCCGCATCTATTTCCGTTTCTTCAATAAAGCGGTCAAAGGCGCCGGCCAGCACCACAAAACCCGGGGGAACGGGGAGTCCTGCCTTGGTCATCTCGCCCAAAGAAGCCCCCTTGCCCCCGGCAATGGAAACGTCTTTTTTGGAAAGTTGTTTGAAGTTTTTTGTAAGAATCATATTATTAATTATTCCTAATTAGATTTTTTAACATAATTTTTCTTTGCTTTTAAAAATAACTGATTTAGTTTTTTGCTAATGTTAGCTTTGTAAGTTGATTGTTTGTCAACGCGTTTTAACAATGACGGCAATTGTTTTAATTGGTCAGACAGATACTTTTTTATTTCATCCAGCGAGGGCAAAGGCTGTGATAATTTTCCCTGCTTTACCATTAACTGCAGGAGGGGAACCCCTAAGCTTTCATTTTCTAAACCAATAACGTCATTCTTTAAATATTTATTTTTATCGAAATTGCGGAAAACCTGTTTTTTACCGGGGTAGCTGACCTTTCCGTAAGAAAGCTTCATCGCGTGGCGGACTTGCCCTTGGTGTTTGAACTCGGCAAGCTTTAGGACGGCTTCCATTTTCGGATCATCCGAAGACGTCACAAGGTCTGTACAAATTACAACCCCATTAACCGGAGCCTTCAGTTTTACCAATTCAGCAAGCCTAAGTTCGGTAAAATTACCGCTAAGGTTTACTTTAATTTGCATAAATCCCGCTTTGTCCAGCTCTTTGCGGGCGTATTTGGCTTGGTCGGCAAAGTGCTTTACATCTTTGCCGCTATCTATAACAACAGCAGAAATAATATCCTTTGAGCCTTTAGCCTGCTGCTTTTTTGCCACCTTAATTACATTGGCTATGCCTTGTTTAACATCATAGGTATCCACCATAAAGGAAATGTTGGGAAAAATGCTTACAGCTTTTTCCATGGCTTCAATTTCAGATGAAAAGGAACTAATAAAAGCATGATAGGCTTTGGTGTTAACTTTGGTGGTCGGCAGGTTATATTTGCGGGCAAAGGCCGGCACAATTGCCGACGGAGCGCCCAATAGATAAACAGCGCGGCCAAATTTTAAAGATGCTTCGTTGGAATGGGCTCTTGTAACCGGGCAGGTAACAACTTTTATTTTTCCCTCTGTGGCCAGAAAGCTGCGCACGGCTTTGCTTAAGAAAATTGTATTGGAAGTTATGGCATTCATTAAGAAGAAGGTAAATAAATTTATCTCCCAAATTTTTCCCGTAATTCTTACCACCGGCTCTTCGGGGAAAAATACAGTTCCTTCCGGCATGGCCCAAATGTCGCCGCGGAATTTATAGTTGCGCAGCAGTTTAGCCATTTTTGGGGTAATAATTTCATTTTTCAGTAAAAAATCCACTTCATCTTTGGTAAAGTGCCAGGCCAATATGCCTTCTATAATTTCTTCCAGTCCGCCAAAAAGCAAAAAATTTCTGTTCTTGGGCATTCCCCGAACATATAAGTCGTATGTGGCTTCAACATTTTCCATCCCGAGCTCCACCCACATAGCCGAGACGCTAAAAATTTGGTCATAGTCAAACAGATGCTGGTCTTCCGGTAAAAAGAAAAATTTGTTGATTGCCGGATTTTTTTTCATATGCCTTCTCCTTCGCCAGACATGGTTTGTTTGGCTGCTAGCTTTTCTTGAATAGTAAAAACTTTATATTCGCTATTGTTGGAAAATAGTTTTTGTTCCAAATCTTGATAGTTTTCTTGGCTATACGGATTTCCTGAGTCTTTTTCTTTTTTCAAATGAAAATATTCCAATAGCAGCTTAAGTTTTTCTCTCATCTGCGAGTCGTTTTCCAGCGTGGCTTTTGATAGCTCTCCCGGCTGTTTTTTAATATTTGGATTGCTGTGTCCGGATAATACGTAGATATGCGGAGTTAAAGTTTTTATGGTTCCTTTAGATCTGTTTTCGTTAAGTTCTATGGTATCTTCTATCATATTAGTAGACTCAATCAAAATAAGAGGCCGTGTAGGTTTTGGATTTTCCGTGTTTCTTTCTTTAAACCATTGGTCTTGAGCTGCCAGCAATGCTTCAATATTTGTGCCCACGCCTCCCTCTACAGCAATAACCACATCACTGCCGCCAATAATTCCACCCGCTCTCTCAGGGAGAGAATCGGTCGGGGTTATGGTGGCAGGGGAGTTAACGCCTCTTTCTTTTGCCAAAGTTTTACCAATAACTTTTTCGGAATAAATTATCCCCTTAAGGTGCTTTGTTATTTCCTCATCGGACAAGCCAATGTTATGGCTGCCTTCTTTGTAGCCTTCGGCAAAGGAACCCATGCCGCCTACAGAATAACCTCCGTTAATGCCGTCCATTCCAAGCTCGGGCAGCATTTTACCTACTTGGTAGGCATTTTGCTTGGCAGGCAAGTTTGCGTCCGAAGAAGCACTCATAACAGAAACGGTAAAATTTTTCCATTCCACTTTAGGCAGTTCTTTAAATTCCCGGTTTGTCTCGCTCATATTTATGTAGTTATTTTTTTATAATTTTAACAATTCCTTTATTTGCATCCACTTCTATTATATCACCATCTTTAAATATTTTGGTGGCAAACTTTGTGCCTATAATTGTGGGTTTTATCATTTCTCTGGCGGAAATTGCTGCGTGGCTTAAAATGCCTCCGGCATCGGTTACCACTGCCCCCGCTTTATGCATTAAAGGCAAAAACTCAGGACGAGTCATTCCGGTAACTAAAATGTCTCCTTTTTTAAATTTTGACGCTTCTTTTAAAGGATTGAAAATAATTTTTGCCGGCCCAATAACTAAGCCTTTGTAGGCAGTTTGTCCCGTTACAGAAGAAGTATTTTTAAACGAAGGAATAATTTTTTTTATTGCGGAAATGTTTTTTCCGGTAAGAATTTTTGAACCGCTTGCGTCCAAAAGCATAGAAGAATTTTTATACCTGGCGGCCAGTTCCGCTCGGCTAGGCAAAGGCTTTCCTTTTAAAAATAATTCCAATTCTTCTCT
>CAIWKW010000171.1 GCA_903913365.1 Candidatus Doudnabacteria bacterium
AAGCAAGATAGATGAATTTAATATGGAAGAAGCTTTGGAGTACTGCTTTGACTTTGTCCGAACCACCGCAAAGTCGTGGATTGAGGCCGATTATCATAGCAAATTGCGTTTTCAGGCCATTGTCTGCAAGGATAAAATATTGTTTAACGGAAAGGAGTTTGGAACCGCCAAGTTATCCGAAGTTTATCAGATAAATCAGGACTCTTGTGGCGAAAAATCTAGGGTGGTGGTCCCGGTTGGAATCGAACCAACATCAATGCCTTAGAAGAGCACTGCTCTATCCATTGAGCTACGGAACCAAGGTGAGTTGAAAGTGAAAAGCTGAAAGTTATAAAGTACGAATTGCTTTGTGACTTATAATTTTCGATTCTTGAAACAGCCCTGTACCATTCAGGCCTAAAGGCCTTCAGGTGCAGGGCATGAACCATTCACTTTACTTATGTTCACGGCACTGGCGTGCCATGAACCTGAACGAAGTGAATGGTTCATGGTGATCGCGGCAGGAGTCGAACCTGCGACCTCAAGCTCCGCAAGCTTGCGCTCTATCCATCTGAGCTACGCGACCTCGTCCGAGCAAACTCATTTCAGTTCAAGTTTTATAAAGAAAACTCTCACTTAATTCGTTGTTGCTCCTCTTTCCCAAAAATCCCGCGGATTAACCAAAGACGGATTTTTGGGAACCCTTTATGCAGAAAACTATTTTTGATTTTACCATACTCCCGGTTTTTTTTCAAGCCAAAACCCCTAAAGAATAAGGGTTTAAGTAACTACAATTATGCTAAGCGGCGGCGGTAAAATATTTTTTGTTCAGCCGAACCGCATAAAAACCAATACCCATAATAGCCAAACCGGCCAAAACCAAAGCCGCCGGCCAGCCCAGTCCGGAGGTAAAATATTCACCGGTCAATTTAAGAATATAGCCGATAAGAAAAATTGTTCCAAACACCAAAAAACTTTTACTTTTTACATACACTCCGCAAAAAATTATGCCGAAAACCAAAAGAGGATAAATTAATTCCCAAAAAACATTCTGGTTCGGATCCCAGCCGCCAAGTGCCATGGCCGCGCCCAAAAAAGCCACACAGCCAAAACCGTACATTACGCCACTAAGAGCCTTAAATTGGGTTTGCAAAAAATAATAGCCAAGCAATAGCCACGCCAAACCTTCGGCCAAAATTTTATATTCCCAAACTTTGGAATAATTTTCCATGAGCAGGTTCTGGCCAATAATCAGGTTGATAATAAAATGGAAAACTCCCACGGTAAAAACAATAGCAAAAAACAGTAAAATTGTTTGCCGGTAAAACCACAGGGCACTGAAAAACACCGCTGCAATTATGGTGTAAATGGCCAGCTGAATGCCGTCGGAATTCAAATCAAACCCGCCTTCCTTAAAAGCCACGCTTACGCCAAGCGGCGCCAAAAGTCCGGAAATTAAAAAGAAAGCCTGGGAAATTTTACGCAAATTTTCATAACGGTAAAGAAGGGCTCCGACAATAAAGCACGCCACCGCGCTGCCCAGCGTAATAAACACACGCAAGAAACTGCTAAAGCTGTCCCAATTCTGGTAAGCCAGAATGCAAATGCCCAAAAATACTATTCCGCCGCCAATATAATACAGCACCTCGGAAATGCTTAAATGTTTTACTTCAGCCGCAGGCACTAAATTGCCAAACTGAGCCAGTACTTCTTCTTTGGAGATTTGGTTTTGTGCCGCAGCCTGCCTAAGCTCCTCTAACAGTTGTTGTTTGTCCATAAAATAATTGACCAAGATTAATTATGATTGACCAAGATTGACCAA
>CAIWKW010000172.1 GCA_903913365.1 Candidatus Doudnabacteria bacterium
ATTTGGCTTCTATTTGTTATTTGCTACTTTCTGCTTTTTTCGCTGGCGGTAATTTTGCTTTGGCCAGTTGACTGGCTGGTAAAACAAATTATTATTGCCAGGGCGAAGGCCAGAGTGAAGAGCTTGCCCGATTTAAAAATTATCGGGATTGCAGGAAGCTACGGTAAAACTACTATGAAGGAAGTGCTGAACTCGGTATTAAGTATCAAGTATAAAGTATTAAGCACTCCGGAGAGCGTGAACACTCCGGTAGGGATTGCCAGATGGGTTTTGAAAAGCCTTAATGTCCCCTCATCTGTCACTAAAGTGACATCTTCTCCCGCAAGGGGAGAAGAGGAAACAGATATACTTATTGTGGAAATGGGAGAGCATTACAGAGGAGACATTAGCGATATTTGTAAAATTGCAAGACCGGATATTGCTGTGGTGACCGGAATAAATGAATCGCATTTGGAAAGAATGAAAAATATAGATACTGTTATATCGACGGTATTTGAAATTGTATCCGGGGCTAAGCCGGGGGCAGTAGTAATACTTAATGGTGATGATAATAATGTCATCAGTCATTATAAAGAATATGTCTGGCCGGATAATCAGCTGGAATTTTTTGAAAAAAATTCCAGCAGTAACAAGTGTAAAGTAAAAAGTTACAAGTTTGACGAAATGTCGCTGTCTTGGGAGCTGGATATAGAAGGCATGGGCCCGGTCAAACTAAATCTTTTGGGAGAGTACGCTATTGCGGATGTTGATGCGGCTATAAAAATTGCGAAGCATTTGGGAATGGGGGATGAAGAAATTAAAAACGGAATTGCCAAAATTAGACCGGTGGAGCATAGGCTTCAGCCTATGAGGTCCGCGGGAAATATTTTGGTAATAGATGACAGCTATAACGGCAACCCTGAAGGAGTAAAAGAAGCCATAAAAGTTTTATCTAGATTTACCGATCGGCGCAAAATTTATATTACTCCGGGACTGGTGGAAATGGGAAAGGCTTCGCAAAAAGTTCATTTGGAAATTGGCAGGCAACTGGCCGGAGTTGCCGATGTTATAATTTTGGTAAAAAACAGCGTGACCCCGTGGATTGAGCAGGGTATTTATACCACCCCGTCCCGCTTCGCGGGACACCCCTCCTTGGCAGGAGGGGATGCTCTGCAGTTAACCAAGGAAAACCTGCGGAGCTCTCCTCCTTTACAAGGAGGAGTACCACCATTAGGCGGGGAGGTGGTTGGAGTTAGTCGTCCATATATTGTTTGGTTCGATACCGCCCAGGAAGCCCATGCGGCTTTGCCAAAAATTTTAAAACCCGGCGATGTGATTTTGTTTCAGAACGACTGGGGAGACCAGTACGTATAATAGTGACAAGTGACAAGTTAAAAGTGACAAGTGGGGACAGTATGGAAAATCCTTTTAAAAAATTCTTTAAACCCAGGGTAGATTATCAGCCGCTGATTGAGGTACGGGTTTTTAAAGATGCAATTTTGCATAATTTGAACGAGTTTAAAAAACAATATCCAAGTTTGGAGTTTGCGCCGGTAATAAAAAGCAATGCTTACGGACACGGTATAGTTCAGGTGGCGGAAATTTTAGAACAATATCAGAATACCCTCTCTGTCCCTCGGCTGCACTCGGGACATCTCCCCCAAAGGGGGAGAAGGGAACACGAAATACCTTTTTTTATGGTAGATTCTTTTTACGAAGCGTTGCTTCTCAGGAGGGCCGGCATAAAATCCAAAATTTTAATGCTGGGCTATAATAGGATTGATCAGCTTGTTAATCCTAAATTAAAAAATTACGCTGCTACCATTATCGATTTTTCAACTTTAGAAGAGGTAGTCCGTAAATTGAAGCAGCCGATGGTTTTTCATTTAAAAATAGATACCGGCATGCACAGGCAGGGACTTTGGGGTGAGGAAGTTAATAAAGCTATTGTTTTGATTAAATCAAACCCAAATTTTATTTTGGAAGGCTTGTGCAGCCATTTGGCGGACGCAGACGGCGAAACTGACGTTTATACAAAAAAGCAAATTGTATTATGGAATGAAACCGCGGAGTTATTTAAAAAGAATTTTACAGGCATTGAATATTTTCATTTGTCCGCTACCTCCGGTGCTTATTTTTCCACGGATATAACAGCAAATGTGGCGCGTCTAGGAATCGGGCTCTATGGCTTTAATATTTCGCCCCACGAAAAGCTTAATTTAAAACCGGCGCTGGAAATGGCGTCCGTAATTAGTTCGGTAAAGGCTATTCCTGCGGGAGAAAAAATCGGTTACAATATTACTTGGCAGGCGGAAAGAGAGACTAAAGTCGCAACCATCCCAGTGGGGTATAATGAAGGAGTTGACCGCCGCTTGTCTAATAAAGGATTTTATAAAGTTAACGGAAAACCTTGTCCAGTTATTGGCAGGGTCAGTATGAATATTAGCAGTGTAGATATAACAGATGCCGGCAACGTAAAAGTGGGGGATGAAGTAATTGTGTTTAGCAAAAACAGCGAAGACAAAAATTCCATAGAAAACGTTGCCAAACTTTGTCAGACTATCCCTTATGAAATTTTAGTGCATATACCACAATATTTAAAAAGAACATTAATCTAAAATTTATGGATGAACGTGAATCTTTAAGGAATAAAGAAATAATAAAAAATATACAAAAAAATTTAGATATTTTAATGGTAAATTTAGTTTGGCCGACTGAGGCAGAGTTTAAAGGAGACAGAGAAGCGGAAACAAGTGCTAAGTTAGAACAAATAAAATCTCAAATTGAGGAACTTAGGAAATTAGACCCAGTAGGTTATATGAGGGTTGCTTTAGATTCTATTGCAAGAATGTCTCCTGTTATGCACAAAATCGCAATATTGACGTGTCTGGAGGTTATTAAAAAGGTGATAGAGGAGGACGAACA
Organism: Candidatus Doudnabacteria bacterium; assembly: GCA_903913365.1. Taxonomy (GTDB): domain Bacteria; phylum Patescibacteriota; class Doudnabacteria; order UBA920; family UBA920; genus PALSA-1336. Next base: position 2,905 of record CAIWKW010000172.1, read on the forward strand.
ACATGTCTAAAAATATTGGAGTCTTTTTTGGCTCCGGAAGTCCGGAACACGACATTTCTATTATTACGGCTCAGCTGGCAATTTCCGGGCTTAAGGGCTTGAATTATCAAGTTACCCCGGTTTATATTACCAAGCAGGGTAAGTGGATGATAGGGGAAGACTTGGGTAATTTAAAAATGTTTACCGATCCTGAAAAAAAAGTTGAAGGTGAGAAAAAGTATTTTGAATACTATTTGGACATTGAAGAGAGTGTTGGTAAAATGGTTTTTCGGCGCAAAGGCTTTATGTCTAAATCCATTACCATAGATTTGGCTTTTCCGGCCTTACATGGTTCCTATGGTGAAGACGGAACTATTCAAGGATTATTTGAAATGTTTGGCATTCCATATGTTGGCTGTGACGTGCCGTCGTCTGCTATCTCTATGGACA
>CAIWKW010000173.1 GCA_903913365.1 Candidatus Doudnabacteria bacterium
AGTTAAAAAACTTATTACCGCCGGCAAAAAGTCCGATGCCGTGGAAGCCATGAAAAAGGTTATGTCCGCTTTGGACCGAGCCTCCAAAACCCACGTTATTCACAAAAATACCGCTTCCCGCAAAAAAAGCCGCTTGGCCAAAGCTATTGCCAAAATCAAGTAATTTAAAAATCCTCCCTAATGAAGGGAGGATTTTTTTATTTACAAAACTATCAAGGGGACACCTTGCGCTGCGCAAGGTGTCCCCTTGATTTGTTCAAAATTTATCCCAAAAAGATTCCGGCAATAACATGTATCATAAATGCTATTCCTATTTCAATTTTATCCCCGACACTTTTTGCTATTTTTTGCATTTGGTTTTTTTAAAAAAAGAAAAGGCTTCCCAAGAGAAGTCATTCCAATGCACTTAGTATAGCAAAAATTAGTGGAAAGTAGAAAGTGAAAAGTGACAATTTAACCAGCGCCGCTGTGCTGTCCCATTGCGACGCTGGTTAAATGCTTTTATCTTAAGCAGTTTTTACTTTTTCCTGCATTTCCAAAACAGCTTGGCTGAAATCCTGTAAGGTATCGGAAAAGACCATAATACTGTTTCTAAATTTTTGCCCGTCTTTAATTCTGGACTCGGTAATGGTTAAATATTTATTCCCGTTCTTGGCGGCTTTAACGTCAAAAAAGAAAGTTTTGCCTTTGGTTGGCATACTCTTGGAAAATAAGGATTGTGGTTGTTGCTCGTTCATATGTTTATATCCCATTTTATTTTAATTTTGCGACCTTTTATAAATAATCCTCGCAGCTGCTTGAGGATGATTATTAAGTTAAAAGTAAAAAGTGGAAAGTCAAAAGTAGAAAATTCAAAGCTTTTTTATTAGGCCTGCCAAAATTCTAGAAATTTCTGATGATAAATTATACATTTTTTCAAACTGCTGGTCCGATATATACTCCAGCTCTCTTGCTATATACAGCATAGATCTCACTTCCCCGCAGGAACCCTTGGATATATATAAAAAATAGCCAAATTCTTTATTACTCTTTCTCTCAAAGCCCTCTGCTATATTATTACTAATACTAACCACAGCTCTCTGCATTTGATCTTTAAAGCCAAAATCCCGTATTAATTTAAATTCACGATAAGCGATTATCGCCAGTTGTTTTGCCTTTTGCCAAGCAACAACATCCTCAAATTTTTCAATATTCATACACTTTTTACTTTCAACTTTTAACTTTCTACTAATTTATTTCTTATTAATAAGGTTAACAATGAGCTTAACCATCACATCCTTTTGCTTGGGATCGCTTTCCGCAACAAGTAAGGCCAAAGCCGCGAGAGCGTTATCGTTAATTTTTCTTTCTCCGGTTTTTACGCTGAACAAACTGTTATTCTGCACCAAATACAGCATAAATACCAAAGAACCAATGCGTTTGTTACCGTCGGCAAAAGGATGGTCTTTAATAATAAAATATAAAAGATGGGCGGCTTTTTCTTCCAGGCTCGGATACAGCTCTTTGCCGTTAAAAGTTTGGTTTATGTTACCCAAAAGTCCCACAAATTTATTGCCAACCTCTTCGCCGAATAAACTGCCTGCTTCTTTTTTTGCGGCCAAGCGATTTTTAAAAATACTTATGCTTTTTTGCAAATCAATATAATCCAAAACCGCCGGGGATTTTTTGCCGGAACCAAATATTTCCAAATCTCCGGAATCGTATTTAT